>JAYSCA010000085.1:0-8173 GCA_041915165.1 Ideonella sp. | reverse complement strand
CCAAGACCTGGGTGTGATGTCCCTCGCAGAGTTCCAAGAGAAGCTCGCAAGCGACATTGCCACCAAGGTCTGAGGCGACCTCGGTTTTTTGCGTCCCAGTCTTTTCTAACGGGGTTTTCCTCTTGCCGGAAAGCCCACATGAGGGGTTTTCACCATCGCTACCTTTGCCGACCGTCGGATGCCGAACGTCGAGCGCAAGCATCGACTCAACCGCGAGATCACCGCACTCCAGGTGCGACTGAATGGCGTGGAAAACGAGCCGCTGGGCATCGTCAGCATTCAGGAAGCCTTGCGGCTGTCAGCCGAGCACGACGTCGATCTGGTCGAAATTGCTGCCCAGGCCGATCCGCCGGTGTGCCGGCTGATGGACTATGGCAAGTTCAAGTACCAGGAGCAAAAGCGCGCTGCCGAGGCCAAGGCCAAGCAGAAGGTCATCGAGGTCAAGGAAGTCAAATTCCGCCCGGGTACGGACGAAGGCGACTACAACATCAAGATGCGCAATCTGCGCCGCTTCATTGCCGAAGATGGCGACAAGGGCAAGGTCACGCTGCGCTTCCGCGGGCGTGAAATCACCCACCAGGACATCGGCATGCGGTTGCTGGAACGCATCCGCGACGAGCTGGCCGATGTGGCCGTAGTGGAGCACATGCCCAAGCTCGAAGGTCGCCAGATGATCATGGTGCTGGCCCCGAAGAAGAAGTAAGCGTTTTCAAGGTTTCACCGCCCGGTCTGGTCATCGGGTGGTTGAAGAGAAGCCACTGCAGGCCATCAAGTGCAGCGTAGCCGCGCTGCCGCCCAGCAGAGGTGTCATAAAAGGAGCATTCACATGCCCAAGATGAAGACCAAGAGCAGCGCGAAGAAGCGTTTTCGCGTCCGTCCGGGTGGCACCGTCAAGCGCGGTCAAGCCTTCAAGCGTCACATCCTGACCAAGAAGTCCACCAAGAACAAGCGTCACCTGCGTGGTGCAGTGACTGTGCATGAGACCAACATGGGTCACATGGCGCAGATGCTGCCGTTCGCCGGCCTGTAATCCACCAAGACTGAAGGAGAAATCACATGCCTCGCGTCAAACGTGGTGTTACCGCCCGCGCTCGTCATAAGAAGGTTCTGGCCCTGGCCAAGGGTTTCCGCGGCCGCCGCAAGAACGTCTTCCGCATCGCCAAGCAGGCGGTGATGAAGGCGGGCCAGTACGCCTACCGTGACCGCCGCGCCAAGAAGCGCGTGTTCCGCCAACTGTGGATCGCCCGTATCAATGCCGGCGCCCGCAGCCTGGGACTGACCTACAGCAAGTTCATGGCTGGCCTGAAGAAGGCCTCGATCGACATCGACCGCAAGGTTCTGTCGGACATGGCCATCCACGATCCGGCCGCTTTTGCTGCCATCGTCGACAAGGTGAAGGCCCAGCTTGCTTGATAACCCTGCTGGGTGACCAAGGCCTGCTCTGCAGGCTTTGGGAACCCTCTCAGGCTCTCAAAGGCCGTCACCCCCGGTGTCGGCCTTTTTTCATTGATTTGCACCGAACATGAACGATCTCGACCAACTGGTGGGTGCCGCGCAGGCAGATTTCGCCGCGGCCGCCACGCCAGCCGAGCTGGAAAACGCCAAGGCCCGTTATCTGGGCAAGGCCGGTCAGGTGACCGAACTCCTCAAGGGCATGGCTGCCCTGTCGCATGAGGAGAAGAAGACCCGCGGGGCCGAGATCAACCAGACCAAGCAGCGCATCGAAGCACTGCTGACCGCGCGCCGCCAGGCCCTGGCCGAAGCCGAGATGCAGGCCCACCTGAAGGCCGAGGCGCTGGACGTGACGCTGCCCGGTCGCCAGCACGGCATGGGCGGCCTGCACCCGGTGTCCCGCACGATGGAGCGCATCGAGGCCATCTTCGGCTCGATGGGCTTCGAGGTGGCCGATGGCCCCGAAATCGAGGAAGACTGGTTCAACTTCACCGCGCTCAACACGCCGGCGGATCACCCCGCGCGTTCGATGCACGACACCTTCTACGTCGACACGAAGGCGCCGGACGGCAGCGGCCACCTGCTGCGCACCCACACCAGCCCGATGCAGGTGCGCCATGCGGTGCAGCATGTGAAGCGCCATGCCGCCGCGCTGGCGGCCGGCCAGGCCATGCCCGAGATCCGCGTGATCGCGCCGGGCCGCACCTACCGGGTGGACAGCGACGCCACCCACTCGCCGATGTTCCACCAGTGCGAAGGCCTGTGGATCGGCGAGAACGTGTCCTTCAAGGACCTGAAGGCGGTGTTCGCCGACTTCTTCCGCAACTTCTTCGAGACCGACGACCTGGAGATCCGCTTCCGCCCGTCGTTCTTCCCGTTCACCGAACCCTCGGCCGAGGTGGACATCGCCTTCGCTTCCGGCCCGCTGAAGGGCCGCTGGCTGGAGGTGGCCGGTTCCGGCCAGGTGCACCCGAACGTGGTGCGCAACTTCGGCCTGGACCCCGAGCGTTACATCGGCTTTGCCTTCGGCATGGGGCCGGACCGGCTGACCATGCTGCGTTACGGCGTGAACGACCTGCGCCTGTTCTTCGACGGCGACCTGCGCTTCCTGAGCCAGTTCAAGTGAGCCGGGCAGGGCGGTCCACCGTCCTGCCGCTTCCGCCGTTTTCCAGAACATCTTCGGATTCCCATCATGCAATTCCCTGAATCCTGGTTGCGCGAGTTCTGCAACCCGCCCATCTCCACCCAAGAACTGGCCGACCTGCTGACCATGGCCGGGCTGGAGGTGGAAGAACTGCGGCCGGCCGCCCCCGCGTTCAGCAAGATCGTCGTCGCCGAGATCGTCGAGGCCGAGCAGCATCCCAATGCCGACCGCCTGCGCGTGTGCCGGGTCGACGCCGGCGCGCACAGCAAGGATGGCCTGCTGCAGATCGTCTGCGGTGCGCCCAATGCCCGTGCCGGCATTCGCGTGCCGCTGGCCATGGTCGGCGCCGAGCTGCCCCCGGGGGAGGACGGCAAGCCCTTCCAGATCAAGGTGGGCAAGCTGCGCGGTGTGGAAAGCTTCGGCATGCTGTGCTCGGCCCGCGAACTGCAACTGAGCGAGGACCATGGCGGCCTGCTGGAGCTGCCGGCCGACGCGCCGCTGGGCCAGGACATCCGCCAGTACCTGAACCTGGACGACACGCTGTTCACCCTCAAGCTCACGCCCAACCTGGCGCACTGCCTGAGCGTCTATGGCGTGGCGCGCGAGGTGTCCGCGCTGACCGGCACGCCGCTGAACACGCCCCGCTTCGATGCAGTGGCACCTGCGCTGCAGGACACGCTGCCCGTGGACGTGCAGGCCAAGGACCTGTGCGGCCGCTTCTCCGGCCGGATCGTGCGCGGGGTCAACACCCAGGCCCAGACCCCGGCCTGGATGGTGCAGCGCCTGGCGCGCTGCGGCCAGCGCGCGGTCAGCCCGCTGGTGGACATCTCCAACTACGTGATGTTCGAACTGGGCCGGCCCTCGCACATCTTCGACCTGGACAAGATCCACGGCGGCCTGCAGGTGCGCTGGGGCCGCGAGGGCGAGACGCTCAAGCTGCTCAACGGCAACACCGTGACGCTGGACGGCCAGGTCGGCGTGATCGCCGACGACCAGGCGGTGGAATCGCTGGCCGGCATCATGGGCGGTGACGCCACCGCCGTGTCCGACGACACCCGCAACATCTACATCGAGGCGGCCTTCTGGTGGCCCTCGGCCATCGCCGGCCGTTCGCGCCGTTTCAACTTTTCGACCGATGCCGGCCACCGCTTCGAGCGCGGCGTGGATCCGCAGCAGACGGTGGAGCACATCGAGCGCATCACCGCGCTGGTGCAGCAGATCTGCGGCGGCGAGGCCGGTCCCATCACCGACGTGCAGCCGGCCATGCCCGAGCGCCAGCCGGTGCGCCTGCGCGTGGCCCGCGCGGCCAAGGTCATCGGCATGCCGGTGACCCAGGCCGAGTGCGCTGGCGTCATGCAGCGCCTGGGCCTGCGTTTCACGGAAGGCGAGGGTGAGCTGACGGTCACGCCGCCGTCCTGGCGTTTCGACCTCACGATCGAGGAAGACCTGATCGAGGAAGTGGTGCGCGTGCTGGGCTACCAGCGCCTGCCCGCCACGCCGCCGCTGGCCCCGGTGACGGTGAAGGTGCGTCCCGAGGCGCGCCGCAGCGGCCACGCCGTGCGCCATGCGCTGGCCGCGCTGGGCTACCAGGAGACGATCAACTTCAGCTTCGTCGAAGAACGCTGGGAGCGCGAGCTTTCGGGCAACGACGAGCCGATCAAGGTGCTGAACCCGATCGCTGCCCCGCTGGCGGTGATGCGTTCCAGCCTGATGGGCAGCCTGGTCAACGTGCTCAAGTACAACCTGGCTCGCCGCGCCACGCGGGTGCGGGTGTTCGAGGTCGGTCGGGTGTTCTGGCGCGATGCTGACATCCGCTCCACCGACACCAGCGTGGCCGGAGTGAACCAGCCCATGCACGTGGGCGGTCTGGCCTACGGTCAGGCGCTGCCGCTGCAATGGGGTGAGGCCGAGCGCAACGTCGACTACTTCGACGTGAAGGGCGACGTCGAGTCGCTGCTGGCTCCGTACAAGGCGAGCTTCCAGCCCGCCGAGCATCCCGCGATGCACCCCGGCCGGTGCGCGGCCGTGCTGCTGGATGGGGTGGTGATCGGCCATGTGGGCGAACTGCATCCCAAGTGGCGCCAGGCCTATGACCTGCCGCAGGCGCCGGTGCTGTTCGAACTCGACATGGCGGCGGTGCAGGCCCGCCCGGTGCCGGTGGCCCAGCCGGTGCCGCGTCAGCAAAGCACCTTCCGTGACTTGGCGCTGGTGGTGTCGGACAAGGTCTCCCACGAGGCCCTGACCAACACCTTGCGCGCCGACCCGCAGGGACTGGTGCGCGGCGCGGTGCTGTTCGACATCTACAAGCCGGCCCAGCCCACGGCCGACATCCCGGCCGGTGAACGCAGCCTGGCCGTGCGCCTGGAGCTGTTGGACAACGAGGCCACACTCAATGACGAGCGCATCGAGGCGGTGATGGCCGCCGCGGTGGCCCGTGTGCAGTCGGCCCATGCGGCCCGGCTGCGCGCCTGAACGACGAGGAACCCATGAGCATGGACTCCCAGGACGACCTGCCCGGCGGCGAGCGCGTGTTGCTCACCTCCGTCGAGACGCCCACGCTGACCAAGGCCGAGCTGTCCGAACTGCTGTTCGAGCGGCTGGGCCTGAACAAGCGGGAATCGAAGGACATGGTGGAAGCCTTCTTCGACATCCTCACCGAAGCCCTCGTCAAGGGGGAAGATGTGAAGCTGTCCGGCTTCGGGAATTTTGCAATTCGTCGCAAAGCCCCGCGCCCGGGGCGGAACCCCCGCACCGGCGAATCGATCCCAATCAAGGCCCGCAATGTCGTGACCTTCCATGCCAGCGCCAAGCTCAAGGCCGTGGTGCAGGGGGAAGTCCCGCCATCGCAGGACTTCGAGTAAAGTTTTCTGTCCAGCATGCCTCCGCCGCCCCGGCGGAGTGTCTCAAGGCTGTTGAACCACCATGTCAGACGCCCCCCGCGAGCTGCCGGCCATTCCCGCCAAGCGCTACTTCACCATTGGTGAGGTGAGTGAGTTGTGCGGCGTGAAGCCTTATGTGCTGCGTTACTGGGAACAGGAATTCACCCAGCTGCGGCCGATGAAGCGACGCGGCAACCGGCGCTACTACCAGCACCATGAGGTGCTGCTGATCCGCCGCATCCGCGAGTTGCTCTACGACCAGGGCTTCACCATCAGCGGCGCCCGCAACCGCCTGCTGGAGTCAGGGGCCGAGCCCACGACCGTGGTGGCGCTCGACACCGAGGTGGAAGCCGGGGAAGAAGTGACCATCGCCGAGCCGATCGGGGCCGTGCCGGTGGCGGCGCTGTCCAGCCATCCTGTGATGGCCGAACTGAGCGTGCGCCCGCCGCTGCCCGCCAACCCCAGCCTGGCCCAGTTGCGCGAGGAATTGCAGTCGATTCACGAACTTCTTTCCATCTGACCAATTTTCGGTATATACTTTTAGCTTCAGTCGGGGTGTAGCGCAGCCTGGTAGCGCACTTGCATGGGGTGCAAGGGGTCGCGAGTTCGAATCCCGCCACCCCGACCAAAGAAAAGCAAAGCCCGGTTCCGAAAGGAGCCGGGCTTTTTGCTTTGTGGCGCGCAGGCTCGCTGCGTGAGCCTGCGGCCTGGCAAGCTCACGGCCGATTGCATCCGCCCGATACTTGCACCATGAGCGCATCCCTTCCCACCGGTCTGCTGGTCCTGCACGGCAACCGGGCCGAGCTGCTGGCCGACACCGTTGCCGGCTGGCTGGCCCGCCAACCCCTGGGGCCGTTGGAAGACGAGATCATGCTGGTGCAGAGCAATGGCATGGCCGAATGGCTCAAGATGACGCTGGCCAGCACGCACGGCGTGTGCGCCGCGTCGCGGGTGGAACTGCCCGCGCGCTTCCAGTGGTGGCTGTACCGCCAGGTGCTGGGCCGTGACGGGGTGCCGCGGGAGTCGCCGCTGGACAAGGCCGCGCTGACCTGGCGGCTGGTGCGGCTGTTGCCCGCGCTGTGCGACCAGCCGGGCTTTGCCCCGGTGGCCGGCTTTCTGCATGACGACGACCCGGACCGCCTGCTGCAACTGGCCCGCCGGCTGGCCGACCTGCTGGACCAGTACCAGGTCTACCGGGCCGATTGGCTGGAGGACTGGGCCGAAGGGCGCGACGTGCTGCGCAATGGCCACGGCCAGGCCCCGGCGGTGCCGCCGGACCAGCGTTGGCAGCCCTTGCTGTGGCGCGCCTTGCTGGCGTCGGTGGGGCCGGATGCACTGGGCGCCTTGCGCCCCCGCTTGCATGGCCTGGTGCTGAGCCGTCTGCGGGAGGCCGGCCCGCTGGCCGGGCGCCTGCCGCGCCGCATCGTGCTGTTCGGCATGACCCATGTGCCGCTGCCCACGCTGGAACTGCTGGCCGCCTTGGCCGGCCACAGCCAGGTGGTGCTGGCGGTGCCCAACCCCTGTCGCTACCACTGGGCCGACATCATCGACGGGCGGGAGCTGCTGCGCCAGCAGCGCCATCGCCAGCCCTTTCGCCAGGGGCGTGACCTGTCGCAGACCCCGCTGGAGGCGCTGCACCTGCATGCCCACCCGCTGCTGGCCGCCTGGGGGCGGCAGGGGCGGGACTTCGTGCGCCAGCTCGATGCCTTCGACGATGCGGAGCAGGCGCGCCAGCGCTTTGCCCTGCCGCGCATCGACCTGTTCGATGAGGAGGGGGCGGACGACGGCGCGGTCACGCTGCCGCTGCTGCGCCAGGTGCAGGCCCACATCCGCGACCTGACGCCGCTGGCCGAACATCCTCGTCCGACGCTGCCCCCCGAAGACCGCTCCATCGTCTTCCACATCGCCCACAGCGCGATGCGCGAAATGGAGGTGCTGCACGACCAGTTGCTGGCCTTGCTGGCCCAACCGGCCGCACCGGGCGCGCGGCCCCTGGCGCCGCGCGACATCGTCGTGATGGTGCCCGACATCGAGGCCATGGCACCCGCCGTGCACGCGGTGTTCGGCCAGTACGGCCGCCACGATCCGCGCTACATCCCGTTCGACATCGCCGACCTGAGTGCGCGGCGCAGCAGCGCGGTGGTGGCCGCGCTGGAATGGCTGCTGCGCCTGCCGCAGCAGCGCTGCACCGCCAGCGAGCTGCGCGACCTGCTGGAGGTGCCGGCGCTGGGCGCGCGCTTTGGCCTGTCGCAGGAGACGCTGCCGCGGCTGGTGCAGTGGATGGGCGATGCGGGGCTGCGCTGGGGCTTGTCCGAGGCCCAGCGCGAGCGCCTGGGCCTGCCCGAATGCGGGCCGGCCAACAGCGCCTGGTGGGCCATGCGCCGCATGTTGATGGGCTATGCCAGTGGCGAGGCGGCGCCGGCGCAGGACACGCCGGATGCCGAACCGTTCGCCGGCATCGAGCCGCATGCCGACGTGGCCGGCCTGGAGGCCGAGCTGGCCGGCGGGCTGGCCGAGCTGCTGACCCGCCTGAACCACTGGTGGCCGGTGCTGGACACGGCCGCCACGCCGGCCGAATGGGCCGAGCGCGGGCGCCAGTTGCTGGCCCAGCTGTTTCGCGCCACCAACGAGGACGAACGTCAGGCCCTGCAGGCGCTGGACGAGGCTTTGTCGCACTGGCTGCGTGACTGCGCGCTGG
>JAYSCA010000084.1:0-8197 GCA_041915165.1 Ideonella sp. | reverse complement strand
TCGGCCAGCCGGGTCTCGTGCGGGCTGCGGCCGCTGAAATCGGCGCTGATGGCCTGCACCAGGGCCGCCTCGTGGCGGTCCAGCAGCGCGGCCAGGCGCTGCAGCCGGTCGCGCCGCTCGGCCAGGGGCGGGAAGGGCTGGTGGCCAAAGGCCTGGCGCTGGGCCTCGAAACGGTCCACCAGGGGGGAGGGCGGGGTCTGCTGCACGGCGTTGTCTCCACGTTGAACCGGCGCCGGGCGGCCGGACCCGGCTCCCGCACGAACGTTCGATGCACGGCCGCGATGATGCCGAGCCCACGGCGCGGCCCCCAGGGCGTCAGAGGCCGTTCACTTTATGATTTGGGCCAATTGATGGCCTCTCAGGGAAAGTCGGGAGGCCCGGGATGGACACCGCGCGATGAACAACGTCTGGGATTTCCACCGCAGCCCGGCCAGTGTGGCGCTGATGCTGGCCTATGGCCGCGAACTGGGCCTTGCGCCCGCGACGCTGTTGGCCGGCAGCCGGCTGACCGAGGCCCAGCTGGTCGATCCGAACACCCTGCTCTCGGCCACCCAGGAACTGGCGGTGGTGAGCCAGCTGCTGCGGGCCCTGGGCCACCCGCCCGGGCTGGGCCTGGCTGTCGGCGCGCGCTACCACTTCTCGCACTACGGCCTGTGGGGTTACGGCCTGATCACCTGCGCCACCGCGGGCGACGCGCTGGCGCTGGCGCTGCGCTTCCTGCCGCTCAGCCACGCCTTCACCACCATCGCCTACCGCGAGGAGGGCCCGCTGGGCGTGCTGAGTTTCGGCGCGCCGGACGTGGCCCCGGGCCTGCAGCGCTTTCTGGTCGAGCGCGACCTGGCCGGCGCGGCGGTGCTGCTGCAAGAGGTGGCCGGCGCCGACGTGCCGCTGGCCTGGCTGCGCCTGCAGGCCCCGCGCCCGGCCACCCGCGGTCGCCCCGCCCCGGCGCTGGACCGCCCGGTGGCCGGCGCGGTGCCGCAATGGGGCGCGCCCGACACCAGCCTGGCCTTCGACCGCCGGCTGCTGACGCGGCCCCTGCCGCAGGCCAACGCGCTGACGCTGGCGCAGTGCGAGCAGCTCTGCGCCCAGCTGCTGGAGCAGCGCCGCGCCCGGCTGGGCACCGCGCAGCAGGTGCGCCAGCAGCTGGCCCACCGTGGCGCCGACCCGGCGCACCGCACCCTGGGCACGCTGGCCCGCCAGCTGCACCTGAGCGAGCGCACCTTGAAGCGCCGCCTGCAGGCCGAAGGCACGTCCCTGCGGGCGCTGCAGGCCCAAGCCCGTCAGGCCCAGGCCCTGGCCCTGCTGGCCGACGCCCGGCTCAGCCTGGGCGAGGTGGCCGACCGGCTGGGCTTTGCCGACCTCTCCAGCTTTTCCCAGGCCTTCAAACGCTGGGAGGGGGTGTCGCCCCGGGCCTACCGCCTGCAGCGCAACGGCTGAGGCGCCGCGCCTCAGTCCAAGGGCAGGGTGCCCCGGCAAGCCGGGTAGCCAGGGCAGCCCCAGAAGGCCTTGCCGGCGTTGGCGCCGCGCTGGGCCACACGGCGCACCATGGTCTGGCCGCAGCGCGGGCACGCCGGCGGCGTCGGCGTGGTGGCTGTCGCGGGCGGGGTTGGGGGAACCGCCGGCGCCGGTGTCGGGGCGGCGGTCGAAGCCGGGGGCTTGCGCGGTGCGGCCGCAGCGCGGGGGGACGGGGTGGCCGCGGACCGCACCTGCTGGATCAGGCCGAGCAAGCGGGGACCGTCGATCAGCCGGACATGCCGCCCTTCGGCGAACGCGCGGGCCTCGTCGGTGAAGCGACCGGAGGTGACGACAAAGCCACCGGAGGCGCCACGGGCAGCCATCACGCCATAGTGGGCGCGCACCACATCCACGCCCACCCGGAAGGCCCGCCATTGCTTGCACTGCACCAGATGGGTCTCGCCATCGCGCCGCAGCACCAGGTCCACGCCGCCGTCGGGTCCGCCACCGCCGGTCTCCAGCACCTGAAAGCCCTGTTGGCGGAAGATTTCACCCACCAGCCGTTCGAACGCCTGCCACGACATGCCCTGCAGGGCATCGGCCGTCGGGTTGGCACTGACGTTGGCGACCAACGCCTGGCGCTGGCGGCGGCCGAACCACGACACCCCCGCGCTGACCAGGCACAGCCCCGGCAGCAGGTACTGGCCGGCCCCGGCCAGGCTGCGCCAAAGCGTCTGGCTGAGGATCGCCCCGACCTGCTGGGGATCCCCGCGGAGGACCGGCACAGGCTGCTGCGCCACATGGTGCAGCCCCAGGTAGAGCAGCAGCGCAAGGCCAACGCCGGCCCACCACGGCAGCAGCGCCACCAGCTCCATGAAGTCCTCGAGGGGACTGCTCTTCTTTCGACGTGCCATGGATCGTTCTCTCCCTAGAGAGACAGGATCCTAGGGCCGGGGGATGACGGTTCGGAGGTGAATACTGCCGAAACCCGACTCAGAGCCGATGGCCCGACCCGCCGTGGTTCGCAGGGGTCGCGGCCTGCGGATCGACGTGGATCATCATCCGCACCAGCTCGGCCACGGTGTCGATGCCCAGCTTCTCGCGGATGCGGCAGCGGTGAACTTCGACGGTCTTCTTGCTGATGCCCAGCTCCTCGCCGATCTCGCGGCTGGACAGGCCATCGATCAACAGGTCCAGCACCTCGCGCTCGCGCGGTGACAGCGTGGCCAGCTGGTTCTTCATCAGGCGCGCGTGCCGCTGCTGACGGTGCAGCTCGGCCGCCAGGTTGACAGCGTCCTGCACGCGGTCGAGCAGGGCCTGGTCGGAAAAAGGCTTCTCGATGAAGTCGAAGGCGCCGGCCCGCATCGCCCGCACCGACATCGGGATGGTGCCGTGCCCGCTCAGGAACAGGATCGGCAGCTCGGGGCTGGTGGCGCGCAGCACCTCCTGCAGCTCGAAGCCACCCATCTGCGGCATGCGGATGTCCAGCAGCAGGCAGCCCGGCTGCTCGGGATCGTGGCTGTCCAGAAATTCGCGCCCGTTGCGGAACACCTCCACCGGGTGGCCCACCGATTCGAGCAGCCAGCGCAGCGAGGTGCGCACCGCGTCGTCGTCGTCGACAACGAACACGACCGGGGTGTGGGAAGGCGGTTTAGTGGAGGAGCTGGGATGCATGGTCGGCGGCCTCGGCCTCAGCGGCCAACGGCAGGGTGAAGTGGAACTTGGCGCCGCCCGAGGCGCTTTGCGTGACCCACAGGCTGCCGCCGTGGGAATCGATGATGGAGCGGCACAGCGACAGGCCGATGCCCAGGCCTTCCTTCTTGGTGGTGAAGAAGGCGTCGAAGATCTTGTCTGGGTTGCAGCGCGGCAGGCCGTGGCCGCAGTCCTCGATGGACAGGCTCACGGTGCCGGCGGCGGTCAGGTGCGTGGCCAGGGTCAGCTGGCGCTGGCCCTCGGGCGTGTGCTCCATCGCCTCGATGCCGTTGCGGGCGATGTTGGAGATGACCTGCTCGATCAGCACCCAGTCGCAGTGCACCAGCGCCGGTTCGCGCAGCAGGCGGTAGCGGGTGGCCACGCCACGGGCCCGGGCCTCGATCTCGATGAAGGGCGCGATCTCCTCGACGATGGTGCGGATGTCCACCGTCTCGCGGTGGTAGGCGCTCTTGCGGGTGAAGTTGCGCACCGTGCGGATGATGCGGCCGGCCCGTTCGGCCTGCACGCGGGTCTGCTCCAGCACCTCCATCAGCTCGGGCAGGCCCAGGCTGCTGGCGCGGGCCCGCCGGATGGCGCCGCCGACGAAGTTCATGATCGCGAAGAAGGGCTGGTTCAGCTCATGCGCCAGGGCCGAGGCCATCTCACCGGTGGTGGACAGGCGCGCCATATGGCTGAGCTCCAGGTCGCGCTGGCGCACCCGCTCCTCGGCCTCCAGCCGGGCACTGACGTCGCGGAAGGTCACCAGCAGGCCGTCCACGTGCCGGTCCTCCAGCAGGTTCACGCAGCTGCCCTCCAGCCAGCACCAGCGGCCGTCGCGGTGCTGGATGCGGCAGGCGAAGGTCTGCTCGCCGGCCGGCTGCAGCGTCAGCTGGCGCAGCAGCTCGCTCAGCCGCTGGGCCTCGGCCGGCTCCATGCGCGCGAACACGGCCCGGCCACGCACCTCCCGTTCACGGAACCCCAGCACCTTGCGGATCGACGGCCCCACCCAGGCCACGCGGCCGCGCCGGTCCAGGATCGCGATGCCGTCGCTGATGTTGCCGATCAACTGGCGGTAATAGGCCTCGCGCGCGATCAGCCGCTCCTCGGTGGCCTTGCGGTCGGTGATCTCGCGCACCAGCGCGATCACCTTGGGCTGGCCGCCGGTGATGATGCGCTTGAGATTCACTTCGGTGGGCACCTGGCTGCCGTCGGGACGGCGCACCCACCATTCGAACAGCTGCGGGCCCTCGTCCACCGCACGGTGAATGTGCGTCAGTGCACCAAGGCCGTCACAGCCGTGCGGGCGCGAGCTGATGTCCCCCACCCCCATGCGCGTCAACAGGGGCACGGGCACGCCGGTCATGCGCGCGGCCATGCGATTGGCATCCAGGATGGCGCCGGTGCGCTCGTCGTGGATGAAGATCGCATCGTTCGCGTGATCGAACACGTCCTTGTAGTTGGTCGCCAACTGCATTGCGTCTTCCTCAGGAGTGCGGTGTCGCAAGCCGGTAAGAACAAGCACCTACTGGCTTAGATGCGTTGCCGGATTTGCGCGGGGCCATCCGGTTTCTAACCTTGCAAGCATGTTTCGGGCCGATGTCTCGGGCCCGGATCGGTCAACAGTTTCCACTGCAAGGACGCCCCATGAGCACCCGTGATTCCACTCCCCAGCCTGTCGTCGAGGTCAAGAGCTACACCCGCGGCATCGTCGGCCCCAGCAATGAAATGCTCGGCCCGGTCGCCGATGGCGGCACCCTGCGCGTGGGCACGCCGCCGGGCTGCTGGGGCCCGATGATCACGCCCAAGTTCCAGGGTGGCCACGAGGTCTCGCAACCGGTGGCCGTGGCCGGCGCCGAGGTGGGCGACGCGGTGGCGCTCAAGCTGCGCCACATGGTCGTCACCTCGCTGGCCACCTCCTCGGGCGTGATGTCCTTTGTCGACGGCCGCTACCTGGGCGACCCCTTCGTCGCCAAGCTCTGCCCCAGCTGCGGCACCGTCAGCCCGCCCAGCCACATCGAGGGCATCGGCGACAACGCGGTGCACTGCGATGTCTGCGGCGCCGAGGTCAACGCCTTCCGCTTCGCCAACGGCTATGTGATCGTGCTGGACCAGGACAGCGGCGTCTCGCTGACCGTGGGCCAGGCGGTGGCCGACCGGCTCGCCACCCAGGCGATGGAATTCGCCCGCCTGCCCGAAGCGGCCGAACAGCACTCCATCCTGTCGCTGGCCCGCGCGGACATCGAGGGCCTGGCCGCGCACATGCAGCCCTTCCTCGGCAACATCGGCACCACGCCCTCGCGCGACCTGCCCGACTCGCACAACGCTGGCGACTTCGGCGCCTTCCTGGTCGATGCACCACACCAGTACGCGATGAGCCAGGCCGAGCTGGACCTGCACAAGACCGATGGCCACATGGACACCAACTCGGTGCGTGCGGGCGCCATCCTGATCTGCCCGGTCAAGGTGCCTGGGGCCGGCGTCTACCTGGGCGACATGCATGCCCAGCAGGGCAACGGCGAGGTGGCGGGCCATGCCACCGACGTGGCCGGCTTCACCGAACTGGACGTGCAGGTCATCAAGGGCCTGACGCTGGACGGCCCCATCCTGCTGCAGCGCCCGGACGACCTGCCGCCGATGGCGCGGCCGATGAGCCCCGAGCAGCGCGCCGCGGTGGAACGCCTGGCCCAGCGCTACGGCCAGAAGAAGATCGAGCGCAACGGCCCGATCACCTTCATCGGCTCCGGCCGCACGCTCAACGACGCCACCCACAACGGCGTGGACCGCGCCGCCAAGGTCACCGGCCTGTCGGCCGACGAGATCCTGAACCGCGCCACGATCACCGGCTCGATCGAGATCAGCCGCCTGCCCGGCGTGGTGCGCGTCACCTTCTTGTGCCCGATGGACATCCTGGACCGCCTGGGCATCGGCGCGCTGGTGCGCGAACAGTATGGGCTCACTGACTGAGCCTTTCCATTCCCCGATTCATCCCCTTTCACGGAGCACGCCATGAACGCACCCGCTGAACTGCGCTGGGCCGCCAAGTACCCCGAGCTGGGCACCGGCCCCATCCCCATCGACCCCTGCGTCTCGCCCGAGTTCTTCGAGCAGGAACGCCAGAAGGTCTTCCTCAAGTCCTGGCTGAAGGTCGGCCGCGTCGAGGAGATCCCCAACGCCGGCGACTACAAGGTCAAGAAGCTGGACTTCGCCAAGACCTCGGTGATCCTGATCCGCGGCAAGGACGGCCAGGTGCGCGGCTTCCACAACACCTGCTCGCACCGCGGCAACAAGGTCATCGTCGAGACCGGCGAGGAGACCTTCGGCAAGAACAAGGCCGCGGTGGTGACCTGCCGCTTCCACGGCTGGGTCTATGACGCCAAGGGCGCCATCGTGCAGGTGCCCGAGGAGCAGAAGTTCCACGCCTGCTTCGAGAAGGACAAGAACGCGCTGACGTCGGTGCACACCGATGTCTGGGAAGGCTTCATCTTCATCAACCTGGACCCGGCCCCGCAGGTGCAGCCGCTGGCCGAGTTCCTGGGCGGTCTGGGCCAGCACCTGAGCGGCTTCCCGTACCACGAGCTGTCGCACTGCTTCAGCTACCACACCTACCTGGACTGCAACTGGAAGGTGGCGCACGACGCCTTCGCCGAGGCCTACCACGTGGCCACCATCCACGCGGGCTCCTTCCCCAACGTGTTCACCTCCGGCCTGCAGAACGTGGAGCTGTTCGGCCCGCACCGCACCGCGGCCATCTGCCTGTCGCTGCAGAACGACCCGACCCCGGTGGCCAAGATCGCCAACGCGCTGGCCACCGGCTCGCTGGTGGCGCGCCGCGGCGCGTCGATGCTGCCGCCGGGCGTCAACCCGGACCACCGCGAGGACTTCGCCTTCGAGCTCTCGGTGATGTTCCCCAACCTGCTGCTGCACGTCTCCGAAGGCATCTGGTTCACCCACCAGTTCTGGCCGGTGTCGCACAACAAGACCCTGTGGGAAGGCAAGTACTACGTGCGCCCGCCCAAGACCAACGGCCAGCGCTGGGCGCTGGAACACGCCCAGTGCCTGCAGCGCAACGCCTGGCTGGAGGACACCGCGACGATGGAGGACACCCAGATCGCGCTGGAGTCCGGCGCCAAGCCGGTGATGCACCTGCAGGACGACGAGGTCCTGATCCGCCACGGCTACCACGCGCTGGAAGCCGCCATGCACGCCGAATGAGGAGCCCCACCATGAGCATCACCACCCTGCCCAAGTCCTTCGAAGTGCTGGAGCCCCTGGTGCCCAGCTGGGCCCTGGCCACCCAGAACGAGCGCCAGCAGCGGCGCATCCACGCCTCGCGCGGCGAGCTGCGCGCCTTCTACGAAGCGATGCTGCCGCGCATCGAGGACATCGTCAGCTATGTCGACCGCTACCCGCTGGGCGAGCTGCCGCCGGAGGCCGAACGCCTGTTCGCGCTGGCCCTGTCGCTGGCCGAGGTGGCGCCGCACATCGAGCTCTACGGCGGCGACCCCAAGGTGCCGCACAGCTTCGACGAGTCGCGTTTCGTCGCCGACCACGGCGAACAGGTGCTCTGAGATGGACCTCGCCGGCCTGACCGAACGCCTCACGCGGCTTGAGGACCAAGAGGCCATCCGCACCCTGGTGGCGACCTATGCGCTGGGGGCGGACCGCCACAACGACCCGGCCATCCTCGGGCCGCTGTTCACCAAGGACGCGGTCTGGGCCTGCGAGGGCTTTGGCCAACACCAGGGCGCCGACGAGATCGCCCGCGCCCTGGCCGAGATCGGCCGCACCCGCATCCACTGGTCGCTGCACTACATGGTGTCGCCGCTGGTGGAACGGGCCGACGACGGCGCCACCGCCCGCTGCCGCTGGTACCTGTGGGAGCTGGCCCAGGTGGCCGAGCCCGGCGACCCCGCGCCCCAGGCGCACTGGATCGGCGGCTGCTACGACGCCCAGGTGGTGAAGGGCCCGCAGGGCTGGCACTTCGCCCGCGTCGACCTGCAGCTCAAGCTCCTCAGCCCCCACCGCGAAGGCTGGCAGACCCTGCCGCCTA
>JAYSCA010000083.1:0-8235 GCA_041915165.1 Ideonella sp. | reverse complement strand
GCGGGGCGCCATCAACAGATCCACCTGAAGCTGCGTCAGCTGACCTACGCCGGCCGGGCGCTGGTGTCGGCCGTCTGGCGCGACATCACCGAAAGCCGCCAGCGCGAGGCCCGCATCCAGCGCCTGAACCAGGCCTATGCGGTGCTGAGCGGCGCCAATGAGGCCATCGCCCGCATCCGCGACCAGGACTCGCTGTTCGCCGAGGTCTGCCGCATCGCCGTCGAGACCGGCGGCTTCCGCATGGCCTGGGTGGGCCTGCCGGATGCGCGCGGCGAGCTGATCGTCCCCCGCGTCCACGCCGGCATGACCGAGGGCTACCTGGATGCACTGCGGCTGCCCCTGACGGAGCCGCTGGGGCCCACCGCCCGGGCCTTTGTGTCCGGACAACCGCAGGTGGTCCACGACATCGCCACGGCGCCGGAAGTCGCGCCCTGGCGAGACCGGGCCCTGGCGCGGGGCTTCCGGGCCTCGGCCTCCCTGCCCATCCCGGTCGGAGGCCGGCCGGGTGCGGTGCTGAATGTTTACAGCGGCCAGGCCGACCACTTCGACGACGACCAGATCGCACTGCTGACCCGGCTGGCGCAGGACATCGGCTTTGCGCTGGAATTCGCCGCGGCCGAAGCCGCGCGCCGCAAGGAGCTGCGCCTGCGCGGCCAGTTGCTGGACTCGATCTCCAACCCCTTCTTCGCGCTGGACCGCCAGATGCAGCCCGTGCTGTGGAACCTGCGCCTGGAGGAGGTCACCGGTTACAGCGCCGAGGAGATCCGGCAGCGCCAAGCCCTCGATTTCTTCGACGGCGAAGACCGGGAGCTGATCGCCCGCCGGCTGAGCGTGGTGCTGCGCGAGGGCGAGGCCAGTGCCGAGGCCCATCTGGTCAGCAAGAACGGCCAGCGCACCCCCTACCTGTTCGTGGCCCGGCTGATCCAGGGCGAACAGGGGCCGCTGATCGTCGGCACCGGCACCGACATCCGTGAGCGCGTGCAGTCCGAGCAGGAGCTGCAGCGCTACCGCCAGCACCTGGAAGAGCTGGTGGCCAGCCGCACCACCGAGCTGGCCGCCGTCAATGCCCGGCTGCACCGCGAAGACCGGCGCCTGCGGGCCATGCTGAGCCTGAGCGACCAGGCCAGCCAGCTGGACGAAGACCAGTTGCTGCACGAAGGCAGCCGCGAGGTCGCCCGGCTGAGCGACAGTGCCGGCGCCTTCGTGCAACTGCTGGCCGGCCCCGACCAGACCGCGACCCCGCGCCTCTGGAGCCCTGGCACGCCCCCCGAGCTGCAGACCGCCCTGACCCGCTGGGCCGACGACGCCCAGGCCCGGGTGCTGGCGGCCGACCAGCCCCTGGTGCTGGAGCTGACCGACCCGGCGGCCCAGGCCGATGCCGACGACCGGACCGTGCAGCGCCTGGCCCTGGTGCCGGTGGACGATGCCGGCCAGGCCTGCCTGCTGCTGGGCGTGGCCGACAAGCCGCAGCCCTACGACGACACCGACCTGCGCGAGATGGCGCTGTTCGGCGGCGACCTCTGGCGCATCCTGCGGCGCCGGCGCATGGAGGCGGCTCTGGCCCTGGCCAAGCAGCAGGCCGAAGCAGCCAACCAGGCCAAGAGCGCCTTCCTGGCCAACATGAGCCACGAGATCCGCACGCCGATGAACGCGATCATCGGCTTCTCGCAGCTGTTGCAGCAGGACCCGCTGAGCCCGCGCCAGCAGGACCAGCTGACCAAGATCGCCGAGGCCGGCGAGCACCTGCTGCAGGTCATCAACGACGTGCTGGACTTCTCCAAGATCGAGGCCGCCAAGCTCGCGCTGGACGAATCCACCTTCTCGCTGCAGGCTAGCATCGAGCGGGTCCATGCGATGCTGAACGACCGGGCCCAGGCCAAGGACCTGGCGGTGATGCTGGACATCGGCGCCGACTGCCCGGTGCTGGTGCGTGGCGACCGGCTGCGGCTGGAGCAGATCCTGCTGAACCTGCTGAGCAACGCCATCAAGTTCACGCCGCACGGCCGCATCGACCTGCGGGTGCGACGCCTGACCGGCGACGCCCACCCGCTGCGGCTGCGTTTCGAGGTAGAAGACACCGGCATCGGCATGCAGACCGAGCAGATGGACCACCTGTTCGAGGCCTTCGAGCAGGCCGACGCCTCGACCACCCGCCGCTTTGGCGGTACCGGCCTGGGGCTGGCCATCAGCAAGCGGCTGGCGCTGCTGATGGGTGGCGACATCGGCGCCCGCAGCCGGTTCGGCAGCGGCAGCCTGTTCTGGGTCGAACTGCCCTTCGCCGCGGTGGCGCAGGCGCCGGTGCCCACCGTGGCCCCCGGCCCGGCCCCGCAGCCGGTCTCGCTCGCGGGCGCGCGGGTGCTGCTGGTGGAGGACAACCCGACCAACCAGGAGGTCGCCGGCATGCTGCTGCGCAGCCTGGGGCTGGAGGTCACGCTGGCGGGCAACGGCCAGGAGGCCGTTCAGGCGGTGGATGACCAGCCCTTCGACCTGGTGTTGATGGACGTGCAGATGCCTATCATGGACGGGCTGCGCGCCACCGCGGAGATCCGGCGCCGTCACCCCGAGGGCCAGCTGCCGGTGATCGCGATGACGGCCAATGCCTTCGAGGAGGACCGCGCGGCCTGCCTGGCGGCAGGCATGAACGACTACCTGTCCAAACCCGTCGCCCCCGACGCCCTGCGGCGCTGCCTGAGCCACTGGCTGAGCCTGCGCCACACCCCCTCGCCCGAGCTGCCATGACCTTGCCCCTGCGTCCCGACCGCCCCTGGCGTGTGCTGGTGGTGGAAGATCATCCCGTCAACCGGGTGGTGGCCCAGTCGATGCTGGCCCACCTGGGCGTGGACTGTGCCCTGGCCGAGGATGGCCTGGAAGCGGTGACCCTGGCCCTGCCCGGCGGCTTCGACCTGATCCTGATGGACCAGCACCTGCCGGTGCTGGATGGCCTGGCCGCGACGCGCGCCCTGCTCAGCGGCTGGGCCGCGGCCGGCCAGCCCGCCGTACCGGTGGTGGCCATGACCGGCGGGGACGAGACCCTGGATGGCGCGCTGTGCCGGGCCGCCGGCATGAGCGGCTTCCTGGCCAAGCCCTTCTCGCTGGAGGCCCTGGCGGCCTGCCTGGCGCAGCACCTGCCCGCCGCCGACGGCGCGTGAGCGCTCAGGCGCTGGCCGGGGTGCCGGCGGCCAGCCGGGCCAGCGCCGCCGCCGGCACCCGCGCCCACAGCGTCGTGCCCTGACCGGGCGCGGCACGCAGCGTCAGCGTGCCGTCGATCGATTCCAGCCGCTCGCGCATGTTGCGCAGGCCGATGCCGCGCCGCGGGTCCTGCTGCACCGCGTCCAGGTCGAAGCCCCGGCCATCGTCGCGGATCTCCAGGCAGACGCCATCGGCCTCGACGGCCAGCGTCAGGCTCACCCGCCGCGCCTGGGCATGCTTGCCGATGTTGGCCAGCGCCTCCTGCGCGACGCGAAACAGCACGGTGCCGGCCTCGTCCGGCAGAGCGGGCTCGGGCTCGTCGAGCTGCAGCCGCACCTGGGCCGGGCCATGCTCGCCGAACTCATGGCCCAGCCAGGCCAGCGCCGCCGGCAGCCCCAGCGTGTCCAGCATGGCCGGGCGCAGCCGGTGCGACAGGTTGCGCACCTCGCCCAGGGCATCGTTGAGCCGGTCCAGCGCCTTGCCCAGGGCGGGGGGTGGCGGCGTGCCACCGCGCTCCAGCGCGTCCACCGCCGATTCGATCATCAGCTTGGCCGAGACCAGGGTCTGGCTGGTGCCGTCGTGCAGCTCGCGCGCCAGGTGGGCCCGCTCGCTTTCCTGCGAACGCACCACCTGGCGGGCCAGCAGGCCCAGCTTGGCATCGGCCACCCGGTGCTCGCTGAGGTTCAGCCACAGCCCGCTGGCACTGAGCAACCCCAGCCCAGCCATCGCGATGCCGGTGATCCACAGCAGCGTGGTGGTGATGTGGCGACTGACCTGGCCGTCCAGCGCGGTCAGCGTGGTCTGGATGTCGTCCAGGTACAGCCCCGTGCCGATCATCCAGTTCCAGTCCGGCAGGGCCACCACATAGCCCAGCTTGGGCACCATCTGGCCGCTGGAGGGCTTGTGCCAGGGGTAGGTGACGAAACCGCCGCCCGCCTTGGCGCGGGCGATCAGGTCCTGGATGGTGGGCTGGCCCTGCGGGTCCCGCAGGCCCCAGAGGTTGCGGCCCAGCAGCTCGGGCTGGCGCGAGTGCATCAGCACCCGGCCCTGCAGGTTGTAGACGAAGAAGTAGCCGTCGCTGCCGTAGTCCAGGCTGGCCAGCAGGCGCAGCGCCTCGGCCTGCGCCTGGGGGTCCTGGTGGCGGCGTTCGTAGAGCGGGCGGATGGTGCTGACCGCCAGGTCCACGTAGTGCTGGAGCTCGGACTGGCGGGCGGCCATGTAGGCCTGCTGCACCAGGGCCTGTTCGCGCTGGGCCAGCGCCTGCTCCTGGTGCCGCACGGCGGCCGCGATCAGGGCCACCGAGAGCAGCAGCGGCACGGCGGCCAGCAGGACGAGTTTGAGGCGAAGGCGCATGCCGCGATTGTCCGCGCGGCGGCGCCCCGGAATCAGCAGCAGCGCCCGGTGCGGGCGCCGTAGCGGGCCTGCTGGCGCTCGCGGAAGAAGTCCTCGTAGCTCATCGGGGCCTGGTCCGGGTGGGTGGCCGCCATGTGCTTGAGGTAGGTGCCGTAGTCCGGCACGCCCACCATCAGCCGGAAGGACTGGGCCAGGTAGCGGCCGGCCTGGCCGAGGTCCTGGCCCAGCGCCCGGGCCCGTTCCCCGGCCGGCCCGGGGCCCAGCAGACCGCCGAGCAGGCCGGTGCTCACCGCGCGGCCTCCGGCAGGGCGACGAAGGGCGTCTCCTGCACGGTGGGGCGCTGGCTGGCGCGCGCTGCCTGGATGGCCTTGACGGTGTAGACCAGCACGCTCAGCACGACGAACATGAACAGCGCGCAGAGCGCCGCATCCAGCCGGTCGTTGAAGAGCACGCGGGCCATGGCCTCGGGCGACTTGGCCGGCGCCAGCAGCTGGCCGCTGGCCAGCGCGTCGGCGTACTTCTGCGCATGGGCCAGGAAGCCGACCTTCGGGTTGGACGAGAAGATCTTCTGCCAGCCGGCCACCATCGTGCAGGCCAGCAGCCAGATGGCGGGCAGCACGGTGGTCCAGGCGTAGCGGCCCTTCTTCATCTTGAACAGCACCACGGTGCCCAGCAGCAGGGCCACGGCGGCCAGCATCTGGTTGGCGATGCCGAACAGCGGCCACAGGGTGTTGATGCCGCCCAGCGGATCGACCACGCCCTGGTAGAGGAAGTAGCCCCAGGTGGCCACGCACAGGCCGGTGGCCAGCAGGTTGGCGGTCCAGCTGTCGGTGCGCTTCAAGGCCGGCACGAAGGTGCCCAGCAGGTCCTGCAGCATGAAGCGGCCGGCGCGGGTGCCCGCATCGACGGCGGTCAGGATGAACAGCGCCTCGAACAGGATCGCGAAGTGGTACCAGAAGGCCATCATGGCCTTGCCACCGATCACCTGGTGCAGGATCTGCGCCATGCCCACGGCCAGCGTGGGCGCGCCACCGGCACGGGCCAGGATGGTGTGCTCACCCACGTCCTGGGCGGTCTGCACCAGCACGTCCGGCGTGACGACAAAGCCCCAAGAGGAGATGGTCTGGGCCACGGCCTCGGGCGTGGTGCCGACCAGCGCGGCCGGCGCATTCATCGCGAAGTAGACGCCCGGGTCGATCACCGAGGCGGCAGCCAGGGCCATCACGGCGACGAAGGACTCGGCCAGCATGCCGCCGTAGCCGATGAAGCGGGCGTGGCTCTCGTTCTCCAGCATCTTGGGCGTGGTGCCCGAGGAGATCAGCGCATGGAAGCCCGACACCGCGCCACAGGCGATGGTGATGAACAGGAAGGGGAACAGGTCACCCGACCAGACCGGGCCGTTGCCCATCGCGAACTGGGTCAGGGCCGGCATCTTCAGCGCCGGCGCGACGAAGACGATGCCCAGCGCCAGCGCGGCGATGGTGCCGATCTTCAGGAAGGTCGACAGGTAGTCGCGCGGGGCCAGCAGCAGCCACACCGGCAGCACCGAGGCGATGAAGCCGTAGGCGATCAGCATCCAGGTCAGGGCCTTGCCGTCGAAGGTGAACAGCGGGCCCCAGGTCGGGCTGTCGTGCACGGCCTGGCCGCCGACGATGGCCAGCATCAGCAGCACGAAGCCGATGACGGAGACCTCGCCGATGCGGCCCGGGCGCAGGTAGCGCACGTACAGGCCCATGAACAGCGCCACCGGGATGGTGGCCGCCACCGTGAAGGTGCCCCAGGGCGAACCGGCCAGGGCCTTCACGACGATCAGCGCCAGCACCGCCAGGATGATGATCATGATCAGGAAGGCGCCGAACAGCGCGATCACGCCCGGCACGTTGCCCATCTCCTGCTTGACCAGGTCGCCCAGCGAGCGGCCGTCGCGGCGGGTGGAGATGAACAGCACGATGAAGTCCTGCACCGCGCCGGCGAAGACCACGCCGGCCAGGATCCACAGCAGGCCGGGCAGGTAGCCCATCTGCGCGGCCAGCACCGGGCCCACCAGCGGGCCGGCGCCGGCGATGGCGGCGAAGTGGTGCCCGTAGAGCACGAACTTGTTGGTCGGCACGTAGTCCAGCCCGTCGTTGTGGGCCCAGGCCGGGGTCTGCCGGCGCGGGTCCAGGCCGAAAACCTTGTCGGCCAGGAACAGGCTGTAGTAGCGGTAGGCGATCAGGTAGGTGCAGACGGCGGCCACCACAATCCACAGGGCGCTGACGGTCTCACCACGGGCCAGAGCGACCGTGGCGAGCCCGAAGGCGCCGAGGAGGGCGACCAGCAGCCACGGCAGGTGGCGGCGCAGGCTGGACATGTTGAAGAACTCCGAGAGAGAAGCGGAGGGCACCGGTGGGGCCCGGAACCCAGGGGGGCTTCAGTCTGCGCGTGGGGGCGGGGCCCCGCTACCGTCGCATCACGCGTCGGACCGCGTGGGCTTGCCTAATGGACAACCCGTAATGGTTTTCCCTAGGCGACGGGTTCGTCACCCCCGCCCTGCAGCCGCACATGCTCGATGGCGTAGCGGATCAGGTCGGCCTGCGTGTCGAGCATCAGCTTGCGCTTGATGCTCTGCCGGTGGGCATCGATGGTACGGGCACTGAGGTCCAGCGCCAAGGCCATCTGCTTGCTCGACAGACCGCGCGCCAGGGCGGCCAGGATCTGGCTCTCACGCGGGGAAAGCACCGGCCGCGGCGCCTGGTTGCGAAACAGCCGGCGCGACACCGCCGGGCTCAGGAACACGCCGCCCTCGGCCACGGTGCGGATGGCGCTGACGATCTCGCTGGCCGGCGCATCCTTGAGCACGTAGCCGCTGGCCCCGGCCTGCAGCGCGCGCTGCACATACTCGGGGTTGTCGTACATGCTCAGCATCAGCACCCGCAGCCCCGGGTGATCGGCCAGCAGCCGGCCGGCCAGCGCGATGCCGTTGAGCTCGCGCATGCCCACGTCCATCAGCACCAGCGTGGGCTGGCAGCGCAGGGCCTCGGCCTGGGCGGTGTCGGCATCGCCGGCCTCGCCCACCACCTCAAGGCCCTCCAGCGGCGAGAGCCGCGCGCGCAGACCGTCGCGCACCAGCGGGTGGTCGTCGACAAGCAGCAGGCGGATCGGGGTGGCGTCAGGCATGGGGCGGGATGGTGCCACGGGCTTCGGAAGGCGAGCGCCCGGTCCAGCGGCGGAAGGCGCGGCGGAAGGCCCGCACGTCGGCAAAGCCCAGCTGGTCGGCCACCTGGGTCAGGCTCAACGCCGGGTTGCGGATCAGCTCTTCGGCGCGGGCATGCCGCACCCGGTCCAGCAGGCAGTCATAGCTCAGCCCCAGCTCGGCCAGCTTGCGGCGCAGGCTGCGCTCGCTCATGTTCAGATCGGCCGCCAGGGCCGCGGGCGAGGGCGGCCGCGGCATGCCCTGGCGCAGGGCCCGGTCCACCACCTGAACCAGCGGCGGCAGGCGGACCTGCTCGCGGGCCATGCGCTCCAGCATGTCCTGCGCCAGACACCAGGTGCTGGGATGGGCGGTGGGCAGCGGCCGGTCCAGCCAAGCCTGGCTGGTGAGCATGCGGTTGCGCGGCGCGTCGAACTGGACCGGGCAGCGGAAGAAGGTCTCGTAGCGCCGGACCTCGCCCTCCGGCGGATGCACCAGCTCCACCCGCTGCGGCGCATAGTCCT
>JAYSCA010000082.1:0-8309 GCA_041915165.1 Ideonella sp. | reverse complement strand
CCGGGCCCGCCACGTGGGGGACACCATCACGGTGCAGATCGTCGAGCGGGTCAGTGCCAGCCAGAGTGCCACCAGCACGCTGGGCAAGAAGGGGGCGGTCGATGCCTCGGTCAGCGCGGCACCGTTCGTCAACGCCGGCTGGCTGGGCAAGCTCTCGGCCAATGGCAGCAGCAGCAACACCTTCGAGGGCAAGGGCAGCACCGACACCAGCAATGACTTCTCCGGCACGATCACCGCCAGCGTGATCGGCGTGCTGCCCAACGGGCACCTGCTGGTGGCCGGGGAGAAGCAGGTCGGCGTGAACCACAACGTCGACACCCTGCGCTTCACCGGCGAGGTCGATCCGCGGGCCATCCAGACCGGCAACGTGGTGCAGAGCGCGCGCATCGCCAACGTCCGCGTGCAGCACAAGGGGGATGGTCAGATGGGCGATACGCAGGGAATAGGCTGGCTGGGCCGATTCTTTTTGAATCTTCTGCCGATCTAAAGTTTTTCAGAATCGTCGACAGGGACTCCTCCCGGATTTCTCTGTCGACACCATGACCACCTTCACCCACCGCATCCTCCGCCTCCTCGGCCCACTGGCCGTCGCGCTGGCCGCGGTGTCGGCCATGGCGCCGGCGCTGGCCTCCCAGCGCATCAAGGAGGTCGCCTCCATCCAGGGGGTGCGCTCCAACCAGCTGATCGGCTACGGCCTGGTCGTGGGCCTGGACGGCACGGGCGACCAGACCACCCAGGTGCCGTTCACCACCCAGGGCCTGAGCTCGATGCTGCAGCAGCTCGGCATCACGGTGCCGGCCGGCACCAACATGCAGCTCAAGAACGTGGCGGCGGTGATGGTCACCGCCGAGCTGCCGCCGTTTGCCCAGCCCGGCCAGAGCATTGACGTGACCGTGTCCTCGGTCGGCAACGCCAAGAGCCTGCGCGGCGGCACGCTGATCGCCACGCCGCTCAAGGGCGCTGACGGCGAGGTCTACGCCGTGGCCCAGGGCAACCTGATCGTCGGTGGCGCGGGCGCCTCCGCCGGGGGCTCCAAGGTGCAGATCAACCACCTGAGCGGCGGCCGTGTGCCGCAGGGCGCGACCGTCGAGCGCGCGGTGCCCACGCCGCTGCAGATGGGCGATGTGCTGCAGCTCGACCTGAACGCCGCCGACTTCTCCACCGCCCGCGCGGTGGCCAACGCCATCAACCGCGCCAAGGGCTCGGGCACCGCCCAGGCCATGGACGGCCGCGTGGTGCGCGTGCGCGCGCCCAGGGAGCCGGATCAGCGAGTCTCCTTCCTGGCCGACATCGAAGACCTGCCGCTGGAGCTGTCCAAGCCCGCGGCCAAGGTCGTGCTCAACCCGCGCACCGGCTCGATCGTGCTCAACCAGGCGGTGCAGCTGGCGCCCTGCGCGGTCGCGCACGGCAGCCTGACCGTGACGATCAGCCAGACCCCGCAGGTCAGCCAGCCGGGCCCGCTGTCCAACGGCCAGACCACCGTGACCCAGAAGACCGACATCTCGGTGCAGCAGCAGGGCGGCTCGCTGATCCAGTTGCCCGCCGGGGCCCAGTTGGCGGACGTGGTCAAGGCGCTCAACGCGCTGGGCGCAACGCCGCAGGACCTGCTCGCCATCCTGCAGGCCATGAAGGCCGCCGGCTCGCTGCAGGCAGAACTGGAGGTGATCTGATGGTCGCAGCCACCACATCCTCGCTCGTCGGCGCCAGCGCCGGTCTGGGCGATTCCCGTGGGCTGGAGGCGCTGCGCGCGCGGGCCGCCCAGGATCCGAAGGTCGCGGCCAAGGAGGCCGCCAAGCAGTTCGAGACGCTGTTCATGCAGCAGCTGCTGAAGTCCATGCGCGAGGCGACCAAGAACGAGGACGGCATGGACAACGATGCCTCCAAGCTGGGCGCCGAGATGCTGGACAGCCAGTGGGCCACCAAGCTGGCCGGTCGCCCCGGCGGCCTGGCCGACGTGATCGCCCGCCAGATGGAAAAGCAGATGCAGGCGGCCACCCAGCCGGTCTCGGCCAAGGCCGACAGCGCCAACACCACGCCGGTGGACCTGGCCCAGCCCAACGCGCCGGTGCGTCCGCCCCAGCAGGCCGCCGCCAACTTCGTGCAGCAGCACCAGGAGGCCGCCCAGGCGGCCGAGGCGGCCAGTGGCATCCCGGCCTCGTTCATGCTGGCCCAAGCGGCCCATGAGACGGGCTGGGGGCGCAAGGAGATCAAGAACGCGGACGGCAGTTCGGCCCACAACCTGTTCGGCATCAAGGCCGGGGCCAACTGGACCGGCCCCACCACCGATGTCTCCACCACCGAGTACATCGGCGGCGTGGCGCGCAAGGTGGTGCAGAAGTTCCGCGCCTACGGCAGCTATGCCGAGTCCTTCGCCGACTACGCCAAGCTGATGGCCAACAACCCGCGCTACCAGAAGGTGGTGGCGGCGGGCAACAACGCCCACGCCTTCGCCCATGGCCTGCAGAAGGCCGGCTACGCCACCGACCCCGCCTATGCCGACAAGCTGGGCCGTGTCATCAACACCACACTGCGGCTGCAGCGCAGCCTGCAGGCCTGAGCGGCCTGAACCGGACCGGAGCGCGCCATGTCTTCCTTGATGAGCATCGGGATGCGCGGCATGTTTGCCGCCACCGCCTCGCTGGACGTGACGGGGCACAACATCGCGAATGCCAACGTCAAGGGCTATTCGCGCCAGCAGGCCCAGCTGGAGACGGCCGTGGGCCAGTTCACCGGCTCGGGCTTCTTCGGCAAGGGCGTCAACGTCATCAACGTGACCCGCGCCCACGACGCCTTCCTGACCATGCAGGCCACCGCGGCCGCGGCCCTGCAAGCCAAGGACGACACCCACAGCAGCCAGCTGCAGGAGCTGGAGAAGCTGTTCCCGGCCGGTGAGCAGGGCCTGGGCTACGCGATGGGCGACTTCATGAACGCGGCCGTCGACCTGGCCAACAGCCCGGCCGACACCTCGGCCCGGCAGGTGGTGCTGGCCCGGGCCGCGGACGTGGCCGCGCGCTTTCGCAACGCATCCGACCGGCTGGACATCCTGCAGCAAGGCGTCACCGCCGACCTGAAGACCACCGCCGACACGCTGAACGGTTATGCCGCCCAGGTGGCCAAGATCAACCAGCAGATCGCCGCCAACAACGGCGTGGACCAGAAGCCCAACGACCTGCTGGACCAGCGCGACCAGCTCATCAAGCAGATGAGCGCCATCATCCAGGTCAACACGCTGTCGGCTTCGGACGGGACGGTCAGCGTGTTCGTGGGCAGTGGCCAGAGCCTGGTGCTGGGCAACCAGGCCTCACAGCTGCTGGTCACCCAGGACCCCGACGACACCAGCCGCAGCGCGCTGACCATGAGCCTGCCCGGCGGGCAGACCATGGGGCTGCGCGCCGATCAACTGGGGGGCGGCTCGATGGCGGGCCTGATGGCCTTCCAGAACGACGACCTGGTGGACGCGCGCAACCAGGTCGGCCAGATGGCGATGGCCTTCGCGTCCAAGGTGAACGACGTGCAGGCCCTGGGCCTGGACCTGCGTGACCCGCCGAGCGCCGGCTCGCCGCTGTTCACGATCGGGGCCCCGGTGGCCAAGGCCAATGTGAACAACGCCAAGGATGCCGGTGGCAACTACCTGGCCAAGGCGTCCCTGTCGGTCACCGACGCCAGCCAGCTGCAGGCCAGCGACTACGACCTGCGGCCCGATGGCAGCGGCGTGGCCGGCCAGTACACGCTGACCCGGCTGTCCGACGGCCTGGCCCGCACCATCCACGATGGCGACACGGTCGATGGCTTCAAGCTCACCGTGGGCACGCCGGACCTCCAGCCGGGCGACAGCTTCCGGCTGCAGCCGGTGGCCGCCGCCGCTGGCGGCATGACCCGGGCGCTGGACGATGTGGCGGGCCTCGCCGCGGCCTCGCCGGTCACCGCCACCATGGGCAAGGCCAACACCGGCACCGCCTCGGTGGACCAGCTCAAGGTCACCAGCAGCGCGGTCGACCCGACCAAGACGGCCAGCATCAGCTTCACCAACGGCAGCGGCGCCTACACCTGGACCCTGACCGACAGTGCCACCAACACCGTGGTCAGCACCGGCACCGGCACCTGGACCGCCGGCCAGCCCATCAGCCTGAACGGTTTCGAGCTCAGCCTGAACGGCGTGCCCGCCAGCGGCGACACGATCCAGGTGGCCAAGACCACCTTCCCGGCCAGCAACAACGGCAATGCGCTGGCCATGGCCGCGCTGCGCGACGAAGCCTTCGTGGGCCGCTACCAGCGCAGCGATGGCTCGCTGGCCGATGGCGCCACCGTCACCGATGCCTATGCCGCGACCATGGCCGATGTGGGGGTGCGGGTGCAGAGCGCCAAGTCCGCCGCCGCCATCTCCAAGGCCAGCCAGTCGGATGCCGAGTCCAGCCTGGCCTCCACCGCCGGGGTCAACATGGACGAGGAGGCCTCCAAGCTGATCCAGTTTCAACAAGCCTACCAAGCCTCGGCCAAGGTGCTGCAGATCGCCCAGTCGATCTTCGACACCATGCTGCAGCTGGGACGCTGACCCGCCCGATCCGACAGGGAGTGACGAACCATGCGCATCACCACTGCCAATGCCTACGCCGCCTCGGTGGACAACCTGCAGAACCGCCAGTACGAGCTGACGATGGCGCAGGAGCGTCTGACCAGCAAGAAGCGGGTGCTGACCTCCAGTGACGACCCCGCTGCCGCGGCGCGTGCCGAGCGCGCCCGCGCCATGATGCAGCGGGCCGATGCCACCCAGCGTGCCGTGGACGCCAGCAAGAATTCGATGACGCTGACCGAATCGGCCCTGGGCGATGCCACCGAGCTGATCCAGCAGGCCCGTGAGCTGACGGTGGCGGCTGGCAATGCCAGCTACAGCGCGGCCCAGCGGCAGGATGTGGCCAACCAGCTGACCGAGATCCGCAAACAGCTGCTGAGCGTGGCCAACCGCGGCGATGGCGCCGGCGGCTATGTGTTCGCCGGCCAGGGCGCCACCCAGCCTCCCTTTGTGGACCGGCCGGGCGGCGTGGCCTATGTCGGCATCGGCGGCGAGGTGCAGGTGGCGTCGGACGAAGCCTTGCCGCTGACCTTTGACGGCGACAAGACCTGGCTGTCGGCCCCCAGCGGCAACGGGGTGTTCGTCACCCGCAGCAACAGCGCGAATGCCTGGATCGATGCCGGGCGGGTCACCGACCCGTCGCAGGTGCCGGCGGATGCGGACATGGACTACACGATCCAGTTCAGCGTCTCGGGCGGCGCCACCACCTACAGCGTGACGCGCAAGGACGGTTCGCTGGCCATCAGCGGCGCACCGTTCGAGTCCGGCAAGGCGATCGAGTTCGATGGCATGGCCACCACCATCAGCGGGGCCCCGGGCAGCGGCGACACCTTCAAAGTCACGCCGTCGCAGCCCAACCAGTCGGCCTTTGACGCGCTGGACAAGATCATCGCGGGTCTGAAGGACCCCTCCAAGAGCAGCGCCGAGGTGACGCAGACGGTGCAGTCGGGCCTGCGCGACCTGGATGCGTCCGCCGGCCAGCTGCAGGGCACCCGCAGCCTGGCTGGGGAGATCCTCAACCGCATCGACGGCGTCACCGGTCGCGTGGCCGACCTGAAGGACTATGCCGAGGGCACCCGCTCGTCGGCCGAGGATCTGGACATGGTCAAGGCCATCTCGGATTTCCAGAACCAGAAGACCAATTACGACGCGGCCTTGCAGACCTATGCCTCGCTGCAGAAGATGTCGATGTTCGACTACCTCAAATGAACCCGGGAACCCTCGATGAACGCTTCGGTGCTTGACCACCTGTGGCTGGGCTGTGGTGCGCTGTTCGGCGCCCGCGGCCAGCCGCTGATGAGCCGTCTCACCCTGCACCCCCTGGCGGAGGTGCCGGCCAGCTTGGCCGCCGACGTGCTGGCCCTGCTGGAGGAGGCCTGGCCGGCGGAGAACGGTCTGCTGTGCCTGAGCCCGACCAGCGAATCCCTGCTGGCTGGTCTGCTCAATGCCGAGCGGCCGGACCACCTGGTGCTGGAGGTGCCCGCCTTCCTGGCCGCCGATCCGGCCTGGGCGGAACGCATCCAGGCCCGGGCGCAGGCCGGACAGGCCCTGGCCCTCAAGGGCCGGCCACTGAGCCCGCTGCCGCCGGAACTGCTGGCGCGGTTTCGGCATGTCATCGTGGACGTGGCTGACGACCGCCGCCATGGCGATGTGCCGGCCGGCGGGGCCGCCCGGCACATCCCCTGGGTGCAGGCCGGGGCCACCACGCCGGCGCAGGCCGGCGACAGCCTGCGCCGCGGCGCCTTGGCCGTGCAGGGCTGGCCGCTGGGCGAGCACCCCGGCGCCGATGCGCCCCGCAAGGACGTGCCGCCGAGCGTGCAGATCGTCATGGACCTGATCCAGCGGGTGGACCGCGAGGAGCCGGTCAACCGGCTGGAGGACGCGCTGCGCGGCGACCCGACGCTGGCCTTCCGGCTGATGCGGCTGATCAACTCGCCCGCCTTCGGTCTGTCGGTCGAGATCAATTCCTTCCAGCACGCGATCATGATCCTGGGCTACCAGCGCCTGAAGCGCTGGCTGGCCCTGCTGGTGACCAATGCCGTCGACGACCCCAACCTCAAGCCGCTGATGCAGCTGGCGGTGCGGCGCGGTTTGCTGATGGAGGAACTGCTGCGCGCCCAGGGCGACAGCAGCGCCGCCGGCGAAGCCTTCATCTGCGGCGTGTTCTCGCTGTTGGACCGCATGCTGGGGCAGCCCTTCGACCGGCTGCTGGGCAGCTTGCCGGTGGGCGATGGCGTGGCCCAGACCCTGGCCCAGGACGACGGGCCGTACAGCCTGCCGCTGGCGGTGGCCCGCGCGGTGGAGTCCGAGCTGCCGCTGGACATCGCCGAGGCGGCGGGCGCGATGCTGCTGACCCCCGGGGAGGTCAACCGCGCCGCGCTCAAGTCCTTGACGGCCGCGCGGCAGTTGCAGACCGACTGAATTCCGCTGCGCGGTTTCCGCGGCGGAGCGCGGGGCGGCCGCTACACTCGACCTACCGTCGAGCTGCGCTGCCATGTCGATCAATACCAAGCTGCCATCCACTGTGCGGATGCCGGGGGAGGCCCATACCGAAATCGGGCCGGCCGTTCCCTCCATGTTGGCGGATTGCCTGGCCATCAGCCCGCTGCCCCTGCTGCTGTGCGATGCCCAAGGGAAGGTGCAGGCCTCCAACGAGCCGCTGCGCGCCGCTCTGGGCGGTCGCCTGGAGTCCTTGGCCGCCTTGACGCCGGCCCTGGCCGAGCTGGTCGGCTGGCCCGCGCAGATGCCGGCGCGGGGCGAATCCCGTCGGCGTGAGGCCTGGGTGGCCGGGGAAGGCCGTCCCCCGCGGCATTGGCGGGTCACTTCGCGCGGGGTGTCCGGCGGTGCCGGCCGTTGGCTGGTGCAGTTCGAGGACCTGGCGCTGGAAGATGCCCGCGAGCTGGCCCACATCGAGATCAGCGCCCTGATGGGCACGGCCGGGTTGGGCGTGGCCACCCATGACGCGGCCCGCGGCTGGGTCACGGCCGCGCCACCACCGCCGGTCGAGTCGTCGACCGCCGCGTCACCCGGCCCCAAGCCCTCGCAGGGCCAGGCCTTGCTGTCGGTCGGCCGGGACGTGGTTGCCCCTGGGTCGCTGCCGGACTACGAGCGCCTGCAGCAGGCCTTGCGGCAGCGCCAGCGCACGGAGGTGCGCTACGCCGTGCAGCACCGCGACACCGGCCTGCGCTGGCTGATGACCCGGGTGGAGCCCGCCGAGTTGTCCGGTGGACGTTCGGCGCTGACGGTGGTCACGCTGGACGTGACCGAGGAAGAGAACGCGCGCCGTCACAACGAACAGCTGCTGCACGAGCTGGGCACCATCCTGGAGGTGAGCCCGGCCGGCATCGCCTACCTGCGGCGGGGCGCGCTGGTGCGCTGCAACGGTCGCTTCGAGGCCCTGCTGGGCCTGGTGGCCGGGAGCGCCACCGGCCTGTCGCTGGAACAGGTGCTGCTGCGCGCCGGCCTGGATGCCACCGCCGCACCGCAGGCCCTGCAGCTGCTGGCCCAGCACGGGTCTTTCGAGACCGAATTCCAGCCCGGTGGCGGGGACGACGAGCGCTGGCGTTCCCTGGCCCTGCGCCGGGCGGGCGCGGCCGGCACCGACGAGGTGGTGGCCGTCGTGACCGATCTGTCGCGCCTGCGCCGCCAGCAGGCCGAGCTCGAAGAGCTGGAGCGCGAGCGCGAGCTGATGTTCAACCTCTCCGACGTGGGCATCGTCTACCAGCGCGAGGGCCGCATC
>JAYSCA010000081.1:0-8482 GCA_041915165.1 Ideonella sp. | reverse complement strand
AGCATGGCCTCGCCGCTGGCCTATGCGCTGGACTGGCTGCTGTTCTTCAGCGACCAGTCCAAGACCCTGACGCTGGGCATCGTCTGCGTGGCCGGCGTGCCGCTGGGCGCGGCCGCCTCGGCCCTGCTTGAACGCAGCTTTCGCTGGGAGGGCTTCGGCGGCCCGCAGGACCTGGCCCTGCACCTGGTGGGTGGCAGCCTGATGGGGGTGGGCGGCGTGGTGGCGATGGGCTGCACCATCGGCCAGGGCGTGTCGGGGCTGTCCACCCTGTCGCTGGGCAGTCTGCTGGCCGTGGCCGGCATCGTGGCTGGGGGCCTGCTGGGCCTGCGCTACCAGCGTTGGCGCATCGAGCGCATGGGCTGAGGCCACCGTCCGCATCGTCCGCCCGCGCCCTCAACGCCCCAGCGGGGCCGGGGCGGCCCGCCGCGCCAGTTCCATCACATCGGCCTCGCTCATCTCGCCCGGGATGCACTGGTGCAGCCGCCCATCGGCCTGGAGCACGCAGGTCATCGGCACCACCCGGCGCGGCGTGAAGCGGCCCCGCAGGCCGACGTCGTCGAGCACGATCGGGAACCGCCAGCCCCGCGTGGCGGCCAGCTGTCGCGCGCCCTCGGCATCGCCGCCCTCCACCACGCCCAGCACCTGCAGGCGCCGCGGGTCCACCTGCGCCTGCAACTGCGCGACCCGGTCGTTGTGACGCTTGCAGTAGCCGCAATCGGTCGACCAGAACACCACCACGGCCGGCACGCCGGCCCAGCGCGTGGGCGCCAGCGCCTCGCCGCGCAAGGTGGTGAGGGGCGGCCACGCGATCGGGGTGCCCTCCGGCTGGGCGGCGACGCTCCCTGCCCCCAGCATCAGGGCGGCGCACAGCCCCCAGGGGCCCCGCGGGCGAAGGCGGCCAACCCGGCTCATCGACCAGCCTGCTCCATCAGCAGGTAGGTGTTGTAGGCGTTGATCCGGTTGGCCGCCCCGAACAGCGGCAGGTGCTCGTAGGCCGACCAGTCGGTGCGGGCATAGGCGTCCTCGAAGGGTTCCAGGTTGGCGGCGGCCTCGCCCATGCGCTTGCGCAGGTACTGCAGGTAGTCCCGCGTCAGCGTCAGGTCGGCCAGCGGCTCGCGCGAGAGCCCGCCGTGCCCCGGCACGATGACGGCGGGCTGGAGCGCGATCAGGCCCGTCAGCGCGGTGATCCAGGCCTGGCTGTCCGCCGTGCCCACATAGGGCACCCGGCCGCGGAACACCTGGTCGCCCGCAAACAGCACCCGGTGGCGCTCGACGAACACCGCCAGATCCTCCGGCGTGTGGGCCGGCCCCACATGGCGCAGCGACAGGCGCTCGCCGCCGACGGACAGCGTGGTGTCCGCGTCCAGCCAGCGGTCGGCCGGCACCAGGCGGGTCTGGGCGTCCACCCAGGGCGCCAGGTCGTGCCGGCTCGCCTCCAGCCGGCGCTGGGCGGTCTCGGAGTTCAGGTACGCCCGCCCCTCCTGCCGGGCGATGATGGTCGCGCCCAGGTCCTTGAACACCTGCAGGCCGTAGATGTGGTCGGCGTGGTAGTGGGTGACGATCACGTCGCGCACCGGTTGGTCGGTCACGCGGCGGATGGCCGCCAACAGCGCCTGGGCCAGAGCCGGCGAACCCAGCGCGTCGATCACCACCACGCCCTCCGGGGTGACGATGAAACCCGCGTTGGAGATGAAGTTGCGGTTGGCCGGCGAGCCCAGCGCCGCCTGACCCTGCACGAACCAGACGTTGTCAGCCACCTGCTGCAGCGGCAGCGGTGCGACCGCCTCCGGCGGGGGGGCCTGGGCGGTGGCCGCGGTGGCCATCAGTCCGCCCACCGCCAGCCCGCACAGCAGACGCGCCCACATCCCTCAGCCCCGGGAGGTCGCCGCGGCGGCCAAAGGCTTGCTCGGCAGCGTCTGGCCCCCCGGCTCCGTCACCGTGTCGCCGGGATGGTGGTCCAGCAGCCGATCGGTGATGGCGGCGGCACCCCACATCGCGCCCAAGGTGACCCAGGCGGTGGCGGTGAACACGGCCGCCCCCGACAGCCCCGCCCCCACCGAGCAGCCGCCCGCCAACATGCCCCCGAAGCCCATCAGCACCGCGCCGACGATGTAACGCCGCATGCCCGGCCCGCCCTCGAAGCCCTCCAGCTTGAGCTCGCGGGCCAGGGCGGCCGACAGGAAGGAGCCCAGGAACACGCCCGGCATCAGGCCAGCGTCAAAGGACAGCGGCCGGTCGGTGACGAACAGCACCCGGCTCAGGATCTCGGCCGAGGGGCCGGTGAAGCTGAGCGACTGGATGGGGTGGGTGTCGAAGGCCAGGCGCGACACCGCATAGGTGAACCACCAGCCGGCCACGACGCTCAGGCCCACGCCCACGGCGCCGGCCCAGCCCCAGAAGGACACCTGCTGCCGCCGGGCCCAGACGATGGCCGCCACCAGCCAGAAGCCGGCGAACAGCATGGCGCCGCCGTGGCCGATGCCGGTGCGGGCGATCAGGTCGCGGGCACCGCCGCCATCAATGGTCCACCAGGCCGAAATCCATTCGCGCAGCGGCGACAGCGCCCCGGTCAGCGCGGATTGCGCGGTGACCGCGAAGATGAGCCCGGAAACGACCGAGCGCAGGTTGCCCTGGGCCGCCAGCACCAGCAGCCGGCTGGCGCAACCGCGGGCCAGGATCATGCCGATGCCGAACATCGCGCCGCCCACCGCCGCCCCGGACAGGCTGCCGCGGGCGGCGATCTGGCGGGCGTTGCCCGCATCGAACCAACCCAGGCTGGCCAGCAGCTGGGTGCCCCCCACCGCGGTGGCAAAGGCGAACAGCCAGACCGTCAGCCGGCCCCCCAGCAGGTTGCGGGCGAACTCGATGACCGCCGAGCGCAGGCAGAAGCGCGAGCGCTGGGCCATGAAGCCGAACACCACCCCGATGAGCAGGGCCCCGGCGGCCAGCACCCGGTCCTCGCCCCACTGCTCCATCCATGCGTCCAGTCCCATGCGCCACCTCCTGGCCCTGGCTCAGCAGCCGGCCGCCCCGCTCACGGTTTGATGTAAGCGTAGCCCTGCTGCTGCAGCTTGGCCAAACGCACCACGCCCGAGGGGGTGAAGTCGGCCTCCTGGATGAACTGGTCCTTGGAGAGCTTGCGGTTCTTCAAGGTGATCTCGCAGATCTCGAAGCGCACGCCGCGCGCCTTCAGCGCCGACACCAGCGGGGCGTACTCGGTGCCATCGGGGGCCTTGGCGCCCTCCATCAGCATGTCCACGCCCTCGGCGTGGGTCACGACGATGATCTTGGCCTCGGGGTCGGCATCCATGTGGTTGCGCAGGTTGCGCAGGCCCTTGAGGCCCTGGGCCACCGCGCTGTCGATGTGGTAGACGACCAGATCCTGGGCCCAGCCCGCGCAGGCGAAGAAGGACATCGCCAGGGCCACCAGAAAGGACTTGAACCGCATGTCTGTGTCTCCTTGAAGGTTGTGTTTGTCGGGGCAATCAGAACTCGATGTCGTCGGCGATGGCGCGCAGGCCCTGGGCAGCACAGGCCTCGTCGGCCTCGCCACCCGGGGCCCCGGACACGCCGATGGCGCCCAGCAGGCTGCCCCCCGCCTCGATGGGCAGCCCGCCGCCCGCGGCCATGAAGCGGGGATCCCCGCGCAGGCCGCTCATGGGCCTGCCGGCCTGGGTCTCGGCGGCGAAGGCCGCGCTGCTCATCTTCACGCTGACGGCCGTCCAGGCCTTGTGGGTGGCCACGTCCGCGGTGTGGGCCCCGGCCAGCCGGTCCCGCAGCAAGACCTGGGGCAGGCCCGCCCGGTCCACCACCACGGCCGCGACCTGGTAGCCCTGAGCGCGGCAATGGGCCAGGGCCGCCTGCGCAGCGCGCAACGCGGTCTCGGGGGTCAGCTGGCGCACCGTGAAGGTCGGGGCATCGGCGGCCCCTGCCGGCACGCCCGGCACCAGCAACATGCCGGCCAGCGCCCAGCGCCAGGTTGCAAAAAGGGTGCGCATGCGGCGTCAGGCCGAGGCCATGCCCGGGTTGCCCTGCACGCCCGACAGGGACGGTGTGTTGATGTGGCGCGGCTTGACGCGGCCGCCCTGGGCCTTGAGCCAGGCCTCCACATGCTCCCAGACCGGTTTGACGCCCGGCGCCGTCCTGGCCGATTCGGCCACCGGCGCCCAGCCGGCCACCTTGTAGATCTTGTCCGCCTCGATCAGCTTGCCGCGCAGCCGCATGTCGCTGATGCGGCCGCCCATCTGGGCCGTGGGCGTCATGGCATAGCTGAGCCCGCCCACCCGCACCATGTCCCCGCCCTGCTGGTAGTAGGGGTCGGGGTTGAACAGGTTGTCGGCCACGTCTTCCAGCACCGTCTTGATGGTCGCCCCCGTCATCTCGGTCAGGGTGGCGTAGGGGTAGGTGATGGCCAACTGATCCATCATCAGCTCGCGGGTGATGGTGTCCCCCGGCAGCAGCGTGGTGCCCCAGCGGAAGCCGGGCGAGAAGGCGATCTCGGCGCCCTGGGTGTCCATCAGCGCATCGCAGATGAGCTGGTCCCAGCTGCCGTTGAAGTTGCCGCGCCGGAACAGCAGGCCGTCGGTGACGGCGAGCTTCTCGGAGAGCTTGGCCTCGTAGGGCTTGCGCACCCGCTCGATCAGCGCCTGCATCTCGGCGTCCGGCGCGAGCTGGTTGGAGAAGATCGGCAGCAGGCGGTAGCGGTAGTCGGCCAGCTTGCCGTCCTTCACCTCGAAGTCCATCACGCCCAGGAACTTGCCATTGCTGCCGGCATTGGTGACCAGGGTGGTGCCGCCGGCGTTCTTGACCGGGATGGCCACCGGCACGCCGTCGTGGGTGTGGCCGCCAAAGATGGCGTCCACCCCACGCACGCGGCTGGCCATCTTCAGGTCCACGTCCATGCCGTTGTGCGAGACCACCACCACCAGCTGGGCGCCCTTGCCGCGGGCCTCATCGACCACGGCCTGCAGGTTCTCGTCCTGGATGCCGAAGGCCCAGTCCGCCACCATGTAGCGCGGGTTGGCGATGGGGGTGTAGGGAAAGGCCTGGCCGACGATGGCCACCGGCACGCCGTTGATGGTGCGCAGCGTGTAGGGCTTGAAGACCGGGTCGCCGAAGTCGTTGGTCTTGACGTTCTGCGCCACGAACTCGATCTTGTCCTTGAAGTCCTTCTGGACGATCTCCATCACCCGGTCCATGCCGTAGGTGAACTCCCAGTGGCCGGTCATCACGTCCACGCCCAGCAGCTTGCAGGCGTCGACCATGTCCTGGGCATTCGTCCACAGCGAGGTGGCCGAGCCCTGCCAGGTGTCGCCACCGTCCAGCAGCAAGGCCCCCGGACGGCTGGCCTTCATGCGCTTGACCAGGGTGGCCAGGTGGGCGAAGCCGCCGACCCGGCCATAGCGGCGCGCGGCCTGCTCGAAATCCAGGAAGGTATAGGCATGGGCCAGGGGACCGCCCGCCGGAATGCCCGCGGCCCTCAGCAGCTGTTCGCCCACCAGGTGGGGCAGCTGCCCCTGCATGCCGCCGATGCCCAGGTTGACGCTGGGCTCGCGGAAGTAGATCGGGTTGAGCTGGGCATGGCAGTCCGTCATGTGCAGCAGCGAGACGTTGCCAAAGCGTGGCACGTCATACAGCCCCTGCTCGGCGGTGGCGGCGTCGGCATTGGCGTAGCGGCCCAGGGCCATGCCCGCCACCGAGGCCGAGGCCATCACGTTCAGGAATTCGCGGCGCGAAAGATTCATGGTTCAGCAAGCACCGATGTGAAGGGCCAACACCGTGCGACGCCGCGGACCGCCGCGCCACACGGGAGGGTCACTGGTTGACGGGGGACTGCGGGTCCAGCAGCAGTGCCATGACGTCGCGCAGCTGCTGCGCGTTGAGCAGCTTGGCGTGGCCGAAGCGCGGCATGGTGGAACAGGCCGAATAGGCCTTGCTGTCCCACAGCTTGGCCCAGGTGTACTGGATGATCGGCGCGGACGAGGGGTCGTTCAGGTTCCGGACGCCGCGGATCTTGCCGTAGTTGTAGAGGCTGGGCCCGATCGTGCCGAAGGAGATCTCCTGCTTGGTGATCTGGTGACAGTTGTAGCACTGGGCCCCGTTGGTGGCGGGGTCGGTGCTCTTGTCCGTCCAGGTCATGCCGCGGCCGTTCTGGGCCAGCTTCTCGCCGACCTTCCAGTCGCCGATGTAGCGGCCGCCTTCCGGCCATTGGATGGTGGCGTACTCCGCCGCTTCGATCTGCCGGATCACGGCCTCGCTGGGCGGCGTGGGGCTGGAACAGGCGGCCTGCACCGCGTCCTGGTCCAGCCGGTCCAGCGTGGCGATGCCCTTCTCATGGAAAGAGCCCTTGATCATGGCCTGGGCCTGCTGGTCCAGTTGGGCCGCGGTGGGTGCGCTGGCGCAACCGATCACCAGCAGCGTGGCCGCGGCCACGGCGGAGACCGACAGAAGCACGGGATGGCGTTGCATGCGGTTCTTCCTTGTCATCTCAGCGCTTGAGCGCGGGGGCGATCGATTCGGCGCCCTTGGCGTTGACGCCCATGAACACGCTCAGGGCGATCGTCACGTCGGAGGCGAAGCCGGGGTACGGGAAACGCTGCTGGCGGAAACAATCGTTCAAGCGGCGCTGCATGCTCCACATCTCGCCGCTGGAAACCCGGTAGGCCGGCCAGGCCGCAAAGCCGACGCCATCGCCCGGGTTGTGGGTCAGGTTGGGCAGGTCCTGCAGCCGGATGCGCTTGCCGTCCTCGCCGTGGCAGCTGGCACAGGAGAAATCCATCGGCCCGCCGCGGTAGAAGAAGGCCCGCTGGCCCAGCGCGTAGTAGCGACGTTCCTCGGGGTGGCCCTGCGGCACCGCGATCTTCATGCCGCGCGACTCGGCGGAGATCCAGGCCGACAGGGCCTCCAGCGTCACCTGCTCGCCCTTGCCGAAGGGCGTGGCGGCGATCTCGGCAGCGTTGAAGCCCTGGAGCTGGTCCATGCAGGTCAGCAGGCGCGATTCCAGGTCCTGCACCCGCCCCGTGTCGGCGAACCAGCGCGGCAGCTGCACCCAGGCGCCCTTCACCACGCCCGGGCCCAGGCCCAGGTCACAGTGCTGCAGCGATGCCTTCTTGGGCCCGCGCGGGGTCTTCCACAGGTCCTCGCCCTTGGCCTCGAACAGTTCGGCCGGGTTGCCATCCTCAAGCATCTTGCGGTACTCGGCGATGCCGTCCGCGGCCGACTTCTGCGCGCTGGCCGTACCCAGCGCCCCGAGCGAGGCCAGGGCCGCCAGGCCGCTGGCGATGATTCTGGTGGTGTGCATGCTGTTCGCGGTGAAGTGGGTGGGAAGGGTGGACAGGCGCGTCGGGCGGTCAGGACACCGTGGCTTCGTCGGTCCGCGTGTCGCCGTGGTTGTCCTTCCAGCTCACAGCCATCTTGTCGCCCGCCTTCGCACCCTTGACCGCGAACTGCAGGTAGGGGTTCTTCGAAATCGACGGGCCCCACTGGGCCGTCAGCACCGGCTTGCCATTGAGGGTGGCGCTGACTTCCTGGATGTACCAGGCGGGGATCACCTTGCCGGACGCGTCCTTGCGCTGCCCGGTTTCCATTTCGTGGCTCATCAGCACACGCACGGTGGTCTTGTCGCCTTCGGCCTTGGCGCGGATGCGCATCGGGTCTGCCATGGGGTTCTCCTGTGTCGGTGAATGGGGAATGCGGGTCGCGGTGGTGCGGGCTCAGCCGCCGCAGCCGCCCAGCGTGACCTTGACTTCCTTCTGGGCGAACAGCACCTTGCCGTCCTTCATCAGGGCCACGGCCATCACGTTGGAGGACTGGCCCATCTTCACGCGGGTGGCGAAGTTGGCCTCCACCGCGTCGCTCACGTCGAACAGCGCCGACAGCACGCTGGGGTTCTTCTCCACCATCACCATCAGCTGCTTGACGCCGGGCAGCGTGGTCGCCACGCCGATGGGCACCACCGCGCCGTTCTCGGCGATGTCGGGGCCGGTGATGGTGACGTCCTTGCTTTCCGTGGGCGCGCTGCCCCCCAGCGCCTTGACCACCTCGGGCAGGGTCTTCATCTCGAAGATGGCCGCGTTGTAGGCCGCCTGTGCCGCGGTGGGCAGCAGGCCGGCGGAACCCAGCATCGCCACCACGGCGGCCGAGCGGGAAAGCATGTCGCGTCGGTTGATCATGAGAACTCCTCTGTGGGAACGAAGTTAAAGAAGATTCGGAACGGCCAGAAGCGGAGGAACCCCTGGGGGTTTACTTGGAGGCCCCCGCCGCCAGCCACTGGGTGATGAGCTTCAGGTCGGCCTCCGGCAGCGCGGTCTGCGGCGGCATCGGGATGCTGCCCCACAGGCCCTGGCCGCCCGAGCGAATCTTGCCGGCCAGGTAGGCCTCGGCGTCCGCGCGGCCGTGGTACTTGGCCGCCACGTCCTTGAAGGCCGGCCCGACGATCTTGTGGTCCACCCCGTGGCAGGCCGCGCAGGCGTATTTCTGCAGC
>JAYSCA010000080.1:0-8509 GCA_041915165.1 Ideonella sp. | reverse complement strand
TGATGAAGTCCCGCGGCGCAGCCTGCAGATAGCGCTTGCAGGCGGCCATCAGTTCGGCCAGCGGGTACTTGCGGTTGAGCGGCACCAGTTCATCGCGCAGCGCATCGGTGGGCGCATGCAGCGACACGGCCAGTGCCACCGGGCAGTCTTCGCGCAGACGGTCCATCATCGGCACCACGCCGGAGGTGGACACCGTCACACGGCGGCGCGACAGGCCGTAGCCGTGGTCGTCCAGCATCACCCGCAGGGCGGGAATCAAGGCGCTGTAGTTCTGCAGCGGCTCGCCCATGCCCATCATCACCACATTGGTGATGGCCCGTTCGCCGGCCGGCAATTGGAGCCGCTCGCGCAGGCGGTGTTCGGCAAACCACAGCTGGGCCAGGATCTCGCCCGTGCTCAGGTTGCGGCTGAAACCCTGGTGACCGGTGGAGCAGAAACGGCAGCCCACGGCACACCCGGCCTGGGAGGACACACACAGCGTGCCCCGGTCGTCCTCGGGGATGAACACCGATTCCACGGCGTTGCCGGCCCCGACGTCGAACAACCACTTGGTGGTGCCATCGGCCGAGATCTGCTCGGTCAGCAGCGGCAGCTCACGGAGCTCGGCCCGTCCGGAGAGCTTCTCGCGCAGGGACTTGGCCAGGTCCGTCATGGACGCGAAATCTTTCGCGCCCTTCTGGTGAATCCAGCGGAAGAGCTGGGTGGCGCGGAATCGCTTCTCGCCCAGCCCTTCACAGTACGCACTCAGGCCATCCAGGTCGTAGTCGAGCAGGTTGACGACGTTGTCCATGGACGGCCTCCTGTGGCGTGCGTAAGCCCTCGCGCCGATCAGCGCGAGTGGATGTTCATCGCCGGGAAGAAGAAGGCGATTTCGACCGCGGCGGTCTCGGCGGCGTCAGAGCCGTGCACGGCGTTGGCGTCGATCGAGTCGGCGAAGTCGGCGCGGATGGTGCCCTTGTCGGCCTTCTTCGGGTCGGTGGCGCCCATCAGGTCGCGGTTCTTCAGGATGGCGCCTTCGCCTTCCAGCACTTGCACCATCACCGGGCCGGAGATCATGAAGCTCACCAGGTCCTTGAAGAAGGGGCGTTCCTTGTGCACGGCGTAGAAGGCCTCGGCATCGGCCTGCGACAGCTGCATCATGCGGGCGGCGATCACCTTCAGGCCGGCGCCTTCGAAGCGGCTGTAGATCTGGCCGATGACGTTCTTGGCCACGGCGTCGGGCTTGATGATGGAGAGGGTGCGTTCGATGGCCATCTTGGTTTTCCTTGAAAGTTCGATGAGGGTTCGGACAAAGCGTGGAATTTTAGCCTTGCCCGCTGACATTGCTGCGAATCAACGGCGACGACGGCCACCGCCGCCGCCCTTGCCTTGGAGCTTGCGGGTGAAGGCATCGGCGCCGATGTAGCCCACCGAGGTCTGCATCGGGTCGGGTTGACGCTGGTCGCCACCACCGCCGCCGCCCTTGCCCCGGCCGCCACGCCCGCCACCGCGGTTGTCCTGCACGAAGCGACGGTCGTAGGTCTGCTGCAGCGGGTTCGGGATCGGGCCGTCTTCAAAATCGTCGTCCCGCACGGAGAGCGAGCGTTCGCGCTGGATGGCCCGGCGGTCGTAGGTCTGCTGCAGCGGGTTCGGGATGCGGCTCGGATCGCCCGGCTCGCGCGACTCGCGCGGCGCCATGTCGCCTTGCTCGCGACGAGCGCTGTTGCGGTTGCGATCCCCGCCGCGGTCGTTGTTGCGGTCCCGCTCGTTGCGGCGTCCGCCCTCGGGGCGGTCCCGGCGCTCGTTGCCACGCCCCTTGCCGCCACGCTCGTCGGCCCGGGCGCCCCGGCCGGCCGACGCGCCCTGCTCGTTGCGCCCCTCACGGCGTCCACCCTCGCCGCGGCCGGCAACGGCCACGTCAGTCAGACGGCGCAAGGCCTTCACGTCGGCCTCGCCCAGGTCCACCCAGTCGCCCCGCTTGAGGCCACGGGGCAGCACCACGCAGCCATAGCGGATCCGGATCAGCCGGCTCACGGTCAGGCCGATGGCATCGAACAGCTTGCGCACCTCGCGGTTGCGGCCTTCGGTGATGACGACCCGGTACCAGCGGTTCACGCCTTCACCACCGCCGTCCTCGATGCTCTTGAAGGCAGCCGTCTGGCCTTCGATCTCGACCCCGGCCAGCAGACGTTCGCGCGCCTCCTTTTCCAGCGAGCCAAGCACGCGCACGGCATATTCGCGCTCCACCCCGAAACGCGGGTGCATCAGCTTGTTGGCCAGATCCCCCGAGGTGGTGAACAGCAGCAGGCCTTCGGTGTTGATGTCCAGGCGGCCGACCGACTGCCACTTACCCTGCCCCAGACGCGGCAGCTTGCGGAACACCGTGGGACGCTGTTGCGGGTCGTCGTGACTGACCACCTCGCCCGCCAGCTTGTGATAGGCGATTACCCGTGCCGGTGGCGGCGCAATGCGCACCCGCACCGGCTTGCCGTCGATCGCCACCCGATCGCCGAAGGACACCCGCATGCCCGTGTGCGCGACCTCGTCGTTCACCGTGACACGCCCCTCCTGGATCATCTGCTCCATGTCGCGCCGGGAGCCGATGCCGGACTGGGCCAGCACCTTGTGCAGCTTGGGCGCATCGGCGTCGGGCAGCAGCACGCGCTTCTCGGCCTGCGGCTCGGCCGATGCGGCCTCCACCTCGGCGGCGGGTTCCGCGGCCCCGTCGAACTCGCCGGTGACGACGCTGGCGAACAGTTCCCCCGCCTCGACCGGGGCCGGTGCCGCTTCGGTCGCCGGCATCGCGCCTTCACCGTCCTCGTCCCGCCGCGCACCGCGACGGCCGCGACGGCGGTTGCGCGAACGCCCTCCCGCCTCGGCATCGTCGCCGGCCTCGCCCGGCGCGGACTCGCCGTCCACCCCGCCAGCCGTCTCCGCCGCAACCGCATCGGACGGCTCAACGGCCGCGATCACCGGCGCACGCTCAGGCTCGGGTTCGGTCACAGGCGCCTGCACCGGTTCGGCCGAGGCCGCCGCGACCGGCGCCGACACGGCGGCCTCGGCCACCGGCTCCGCCGCTTCGGCGGCCACTGCCTTCTTGCGCGGCGCGCGCTTGCGTGCCGGCTTGGCCACCACCTCGTCGGTCACGGCTTCCGGTGCAGGCGTCACTGCCGGCACTTCGGCCAGGTCGGACGGCTCGGCCGCCGCCACAACCTTGCGGGTGCGGGTGCGCTTCTTGGGGGCATCGGCGGCAGGCACGTCAGCTTGCGGCGATTGCGGGTTGTCTTGATCGGCGTCGTTCATGCTTCAGGGGGGGTTGATTCTTGATTCAGGTCGGGAACCTCAGGTTCCCCGACGGGTAATTCGGTGGCCGGCGGCACAGCCGTCGGCGATTCCAGGGGGGCCGGCTCGGCGGATGCCTCACCGCCCACGTTCTCGGGCACCTCGAGGGGCAGCTCGCCCTGCTCGCCCAGCAGGTCCGGCTGGCCGCCACCTAGGCCCGCCAGCGCTTCCAGCCCACCTGGGCCTTCCAGCAACGGCAGCTGGTCCAGGCTGGACAGACCGAGGTCATCCAGGAACTGGCGCGTGGTGGCGTAGAGCGCCGGCCGACCGGGCGCATCCCGGTGCCCGATGGCCTCGATCCAGTTGCGATCTTCCAGCTGCTTCATGATCTGGCTGGAGACGACCACACCGCGGATGTCCTCGATGTCACCCCGGGTGACCGGCTGCCGGTAGGCGATGATGGCCAGCGTCTCCAGCACCGCTCGCGAATAACGCGGCGGCTTTTCCGGGTTCAACCGGTCCAGGTACTCGCGCAGCTCCGGCCGGCTCTGGAAGCGCCAGCCGCTGGCCACGCGCACCAGCTCCACGCCCCGCCCGGACCAGTCGCCCATCAGCTCGTCGAGCAACATGCGCAGCGAATCGGCACCCAGCTGATCGTCGAACAGCACCCGCAGGTCCCGTACCGACAAAGGCTGACTGGCACAGATCAGTGCCGTTTCGAGAACGCGCTTGGCATCCTGAGTGTTCATCGACAACGCATCGCGATGCCACCCCTACGGCGGGCGGCGTGTTCGTGGAACCGCGCATCAGGCGCGGATGCATGTGCTCGGACGTCCGGCCCATTCTGGGCGTTTGGGGACGGGCAAGGAATCAGGCTCAACAGGGTCGGAGCCCGCTGCAACCGGCAGGGCCACCAGGGGATCAAGGCAAGGCCCCACTCCGACCATCATGGGACCGCGGCCGGGTCCGGCGAACCACGCCAGCGCCCGCACAGCCAAGACGACCCAATGCTTAGGCTGAGATTGTATTACAAATGCGCCCCCCGCCCACCGCGGGTCAGGTCTGTGCGTTTGCCACCACGGCCGACCAAGCAGTAGACAGGTCGGCCGGCGGCGGCGCCTCGAAGTGCAACGGCAGACGGCTGATGGGGTGCGCAAAAGCCAGCTCGGCCGCGTGCAGGGCCTGGCGCTGAAGCCCCAGGGCCGGACGACCGCCATACAGCGCATCGGCCACCAGCGGATGCCCCTGCTGAGACAGATGAACGCGGATCTGGTGCGTGCGCCCGGTGTGCAGCTTGCAGCGGATGGCGCTCACGGCCCCGTCGAACACGACCGGCTCGACGTCGGTGCGCGCGGGCTTGCCCGAGGCCACCACCGCCATGCGGGTGCGCAGCGAGGGATCGCGGCCAATCGGCGCCTCCACCGTGAACGGCTGGCGCCCCACATCGCCGTGAACCAGGGCCATGTAGCGGCGATGGATGTCGCGCTGCGCCATGTCCCGCACCAGCGCCGTCACCGCCTCCAGCGTGCGGCCCACCACCATCAGGCCCGAGGTGTCCTTGTCGAGCCGGTGCACGATGCCGGCCCGCGGCAGCTGCGCAGCCCGCGGGTCGCGCGCCAGCAGGCCATTGAGCAGCGTGCCCGACCAGTTGCCGGCCGCGGGGTGCACCACCAGCCCGGCGGGCTTGTTGACCACCAGCACATGCGCATCCTCGTAGACCACCGCGATCGGCACGGGCTCGGGCCGGTAGGCCAGGCTTTCGGCCGGCGGCACGAGGCGCACCTCCAGCCGCTGCCCGGCCCGCAGCTTGCGCGAGGAGACGGTGGCCGGCTGGCCGTCCAGGCTGACCTCCCCGGCCTCCACCAGGCCTTGCAGATGGCTGCGGGAGAACTCTGGCACCAGTGCGGCCAGCACCCGGTCCAGGCGCTGGCCATGGGCGGCGGCATCCACCACCTGCCCGCGGCGCTCGAACTCGGTGTCCAGCTCGTTCTCGTCCGTGCTCTGCACTGGGTCGGCCCGCTCAACACCACTCATATAATCGTCCGACCTTTCGTCCGCTTCCACCGTGCGCGGTCACGCTGGTGACCGCCCGACCCATGACCCAATCCCTGCCCCGAGCTTTCTCCCGCGCCGCGTTGACGGCCCTGCTGGTGACCCTGGCTGCCTGCAGCGCCCTGAAAGATCCCGAGATCAAGGGCACTGCCGAAGAATTGTATGCAACGGGCAAGTCGGAGATGGCCGCCAGCAACTGGCCCAATGCCATCAAGTACCTGGAGAAGGTCGAGGGACGGGCGGGCGGCGGCCTGATCGCCCAGCAGTCCCAGCTGGACCTGGCCTATGCCTACTGGAAGTCCGGTGAAAAGGCCCAGGCCCTGAGCACGCTGGATCGCTTCATCAAGCTCAACCCGTCCAGCCCGGGGCTGGATTACGCGCTGTACCTGCGCGGCATGGTGAACTTCATCGACGACTCGGGCATGCTCGCTTCGCTGACTCGCCAGACGATGTCGGAGCGGGACCAGCAGGCCTCGCGCGAGGCCTACCAGTCCTTCAAGCAGCTGGTCGACCAGTTCCCGGACTCGCGCTATGCCGCCGATGCCCGCTTGCGCATGGACTACATGGTGAACATGCTGGCCGAGTACGAAGTGCAGGTGGCCCGTTACTACCTGCGCCGCGGCGCCCTGGTGGCGGCGGCCAACCGAGCCCAGCAGGCCCTCACCACCTATCCGCAGACGCCCGCCACCGAAGAGGCGCTGTACATCCTGGCCCAGGCCTACGACCGGCTGGGGCTGGACAAGCTGCGGGACGACACCGACCGCGTGCTGAAGCTGAACTTCCCGGACAGCCCGCTGCTCCGCCAAGGCCCGCAGGCCCGGGACAAGGCCTGGTGGCAGCTCTGGTGAGCCTGCGCCACCACTCCTGACGTTGATCCTCACCACACGGCCCGTTCAGGGCCGTGTCTGTTTCAGCCGCCGGTATGGGCGGCCGCCAGGCCGCGCAGCCAGCTCAGGGCCTGTTCACCGCTGGACAGCATGGTCATTGGCGGCAGCGCCCCCAGCAGACGGGCGCCATAGCGGGCCTGCAGCAGGCGCACGTCGCACAGCACCAGCAGCCCCTGGTCGGTCTCGGTGCGGATCAGCCGCCCGGCCCCCTGCTTGAGGGCGATCGCCGCCTCCGCCACGAAGTAATCGTTGAAGGCATCGCGCCCCTGGCTCTTGAGTTGGCGCACGCGCGCCTCCACCAGCGGGTCATTGGGGGGCGGAAATGGCAGCTTGTCGATCACGACGCACTGCAAGGCCTGGCCGGGCACGTCGATGCCCTCCCAGAAACTGTGCGACCCGACCAACACGCAGCCCCCCTCCTGGAAGCGCTGCAACAGGCTGCGCTTGGCCGCCGTGCCCTGCACCAGCACCTCCAGGGTGCTGCCCAGGGCCTTGAGCTCCCCGGTCAGCGCCTCGGCCACCGTGCGCATGGCGCGCAGTGTGGTGGTCAGCACAAAGGTGCGGCCGCCCAGCGCATGGGCGCAGTGGGCCGACGCCCGCCCCACCATCACCGGGTGAGCCGGTTCGTTGGGCTGCGGAAAACGGGGCGGCACGTAGACCCGGGCATGGTGCGGGTAGTCGAACGGGCTGCCCACCCGCAGCTTGCGGGCATCGTCCAGCCCCGCGGCCTCGCTGAACCAGCTCAGGTCCGCGTCGTCTCCCAACGTGGCGGAGGTGAAGACCCAGGCGCGGTGGCCCTGGGCGCGCTGCTCCCCCATCATGCTGCGGATGTCCAGCGGCGACTCGATCAGGCGGGCCTGGTGCGGGGTCAGGTCGACCCAGCGCACCCGCTCGGGCGGCGTCTCCAGGCCGAACCGGGCCATCTGACCCAGCAGCCCCTGGACACGCGCCTGCAGCTTGGCGAAATCCGGTGCGCTGCCGGCCACCAGTTCCAGCGCAGCCCCCGCGGCCCGAAGGCGCTCGGCCAGCGCCTCCAGCCCCTGGGCCAGGCGCGCGGCCCGGCCACCGCCCGCCACCTCGTCCCAGCGCAGGCGCAGCACGCCCCGCACCTCGTGATGGGTCCCGGCCACCACCAGCCTCAGCTCGCGCGCAGCCTGCTCGCAGGCGGTCGACAGCTCAGCCCAGGGCGCCTGCCCACGTGCCTGCTGCAGCCCCACCGCCAGCAGGTCCTGTGCGAAATCCATCACCTGGCCCGTCCCCAGGGTCTGCCCCAGGAACTGGACCCCCGCTTCCACCATCTGGTGGGCCTCGTCGAACACGGCGATGTCGACCGTGGGCAGCAGCTCGGCCACCCCACTGTCGCGCAGGGCCAGGTCGGCAAAGAACAGGTGGTGGTTCACCACCACGACATCGGCCGCCATCGCCTCCCGCCGGGCCTTCATCACATGGCAGGCGTGGTACTCCCCGCACTCGCTGCCCAGGCAGTTGTCGCGGGTGGACGTGACCAGGGGGATGACCTCGGAGCGCTCGTCCAGCCCCTCCAGCTCGCTGATGTCGCCGCTGGTGGTGGCCTGGGCCCAGCTTTCGATGCGCGCCAGCGCCCGCACCGCGAACCGATCCGGCAGGACTGCGCCTTCACGGGCTTGCACCAGCCGGTGGCGGCACAGGTAGCTGGCCCGCCCCTTCAGCAGCGCCACGGTCACCGGCAGCTTCAGCAGATCGCGCAGCCGCGGCAGGTCCCGGAAGAACAGCTGATCCTGCAGGCTCTTGGTGGCCGTGCTGACCAGCGTGCGGCGGCCGGACAGCAGCACGGGCAGCAGGTAGGCGTAGGTCTTGCCCACCCCGGTCCCGGCCTCGGCCACCAGGGCCTCGCGCCGCTCGATGGTCTCGGCCACGGCGGTCGCCAGGTCCGTCTGGGCGGCACGCGGCAGAAAGCCGACATCGGCCAGGGCCAGGGGGCCTTCCACCGACAGGGCTGCCTGCACCGCCGCGACGAGGTCGGCGGGCGCACTGGAAACAGCGTCACTCATCCGGTCAGGCAGGTTCAGGGGGCTCCAGCATCGCCTCCAACTGGGCGATCTGGTCGCGCAAAGCCAGGCGCTGCTTCTTCAGGCGCCGCAACGTGAGCTCGTCAGGCCCGTCCCCCAGCGGATCCGCACCATCGATGCGGCTATCCAGTTCGGCATGCGCCATGCGCAACTCGATCAGTCGCCGGAGGGGCGAGTGAAGGTTGTCGGGCGGGGAAAGATCGGCGTTCACAGGTCGATGAGTTTATATTGCGCCCCATGACAACGACATCCCAGGGCTAC
>JAYSCA010000079.1:0-8511 GCA_041915165.1 Ideonella sp. | reverse complement strand
CTGTCGCGCAGGCGCTCGGTCGTGAGCGGCGCAAAGCTCAGCATGTGCCCACCTTCGGCGGCGAACGCCTGCTGCAGGATGGGCATCCAGTCGGGCTTCTCGGAAAAGAGAATGCGCATGGGCGGGCACGCCTCCGGGCAGTGGATCGGCCACTGTAGAGGCCATGGGCCGCCCGGTCACCGGGTGGACTCCCCAGGGCAGAGGACGCGCTCAGGTGCCGGTGTAGCGCCCCGGCCGGTGGTTGATGGCGATGAACAGACCCATCACCACGGCGCCCAGCACCGAGTAGGCCAGCTGGCGCAGCGGCAGCACCGGCAGGGCCATCGCCAGCACCGCCAGGTCCATGCCGATTTGGATCTTGCCGGCCCGCCATTGCTTGGCCTCTTGCAGGTAGAGCGAGATCACGGTGGCGCCGCCCAGGCTGGCGTGATGCCGCGCCAGGAACAACACCCCCGAGCCCAGCAGCAGCCCGCCCAGCACGGCGGCATAGGCCGGGTGCAGCCGCTCGATGGCGAACAGCTGGGGCGAGAGGTCGGTCATCAGCGACAGGGTGGTGATGGCGCCGAAGGTCTTGAGTGTGAATTCCCGCCCCATCCGCTTCCAGGAAAATCCGTAAAACGGCAGGTTGATGGCGAAGAACAGCTTGCCGAAGCTGATGCCGGTGAGGTGATGCAGCACGAAGGCCACCCCGGCCGTGCCCCCGGTGATGAGGCCCACCTGGCCGAAGAGAATCATGGCCAGCGAGATGAACAGCGTGCCGGTGAAGATGGCCTGCGCATCCTCGAACGGCGTGTGCTGGGTGATCGAATTGGAATCGGACATGCTCCTCCAGGGAGCATGATCCATGCCCACCCCGGGCGACGGCACAATGCGCGCCATGCACAGCCTGCACAGTGCCGCGGGACAGACCCTGGCGGTGATCGACTTCGAAACCACCGGCATGGGCCCGCAGCAGGGCGCGCGGGCGACCGAGATCGCCGCCGTGCTGCTGCGCGATGGCGAGGTGGTCGGCACCTACCAGAACCTGATGCGCAGCGAGGTGCGGGTGCCGCCCTTCATCGAACGCCTGACCGGCATCAGCAACGCGATGCTGGCCCAGGCCCCGCCGGCCGAGCAGGTCATGGCCGAGGTGCTGGACTTCGTGGGCGAGGCCCCGCTGGTGGCCCACAACGCGGCCTTCGACCGCGGCTTCTGGCTGGCCGAAGCCCGGCGGGCCGGCCGCACGCTGGACGCCGCCCCGCCGGACTTCGCCTGCACCCTGCTGCTGAGCCGGCGGCTCTTTCCCCAGGCCCCGTCGCACCGCCTGAGCGATCTCTCCGCCTGGCTGGGGCTGGCGCGCGATGGCCGGGCCCACCGGGCCTTGTCGGACGCCACGCTGACCGCCCATCTGCTGGCCCGCCTGCAGGACGAGGTCCGGGCCCGCTTCGCCACCGATCTGGCGGGCCGGCCGACCGACCACGCCCTGCTGTGCCGCCTGCAGCGCGCACCGCGCGAGCGCCTGGGCCAGGCGCTGGGTCTGTCATCCCGCGCAGCGGCCCGGGAGTTGAAGACGAAGGCTGGATAATTTGGACGCCTGCACGACAGGTTTCGGTCAGGTTTCGCTGGGAACCCCCCGGTCGCGAACGACTCTTCAGGAGCATGACAATGTTTTTGCCACGGTGTGGGTGGCGCCAGGGATGCATGGGCGGGGCCATGGTGCTGGCGCTGGCCCTGGCGGGTTGCGGCACCGAAGCCCGCAAGGCGGCCTCGGTCTACCAGAACGAGCACTTCAAGCCCGATGAGACCTTTTCCAGGCTGTTCGACGCCAATGCGGCCGCCACCTGCGAGGCTGCGCGCCTGGCCCTGCTCAGCCAGGGCTATGTGATCAACACTGCCAACAAGGACGTGGTCACCGGCAACAAGCGCTTCCAGCCCGACGGGGACATGCACATCGAGATCAACTTCACGGTCACCTGTGCACCGGACGCCCGCGAGTCCAAGCTCTCCACCGTCTTCGTCAACGCGGTGCAGGAGCGTTACGCGCTGAAGAAGGCCTCCACCTCGGCCAGCGTGGGCTTGCCGGTCGGTTCGCTGTCCATCCCGCTGTCCTCGTCCGACGACTCGCTGGTGCGCGTGGGCAGCGAGACCATCCCGGCGGGCAATTTCTACGACCGCTTCTTCGCGCTGGTGCAGCGCTACGTGCGCGAGCAGGCCTGCGGCGAGGACGACCACTGCCAGGTCGCCGCCCCCCGCGCGGCCAGCGCCGGCACACCCTGACGCCGCCCGCCTGAAACCGGCAGCGGCCCTGCGGATCGCCCCAGGGCCGGGCCACCGGGGCTGCGGTTAGCATGCCGCCGGATGAACCGCCCCCCCAAGGTCCAGGAACTCACCCGCAAACTGGGCCCCGGCCTGATCACCGGCGCGGCCGACGACGATCCCAGCGGCATCGCCACCTATTCCCAGGCGGGGGCGCAGTTCCGCTTCTCGCTGGCGTGGACGCTGCTGATCACCACGCCGCTGATGATTGGCATCCAGCTGCTGTCGGCCCGCATCGGCTGGGTCACCGGCGAAGGCCTGGGGCGCAACATCGCCCGCAGCTGCCCACCCTGGCAGGCCCGCGGGCTGGTGGGGCTGCTGGTGCTGGCCAACACGCTCAACATCGCGGCCGATGTCAGCGCCATGGGCGCAGCCGGCCACCTGCTGGCGGGCGGCCCGGTGTGGCTGCATTGCCTGGGCGCGGGCCTGCTGTCGCTGACGCTGCAGCTGGGCTTCACCTATGAGCGCACGGTGCGCCTGCTCAAGTGGCTGACGCTGGTGCTGTTTGCCTACGTGGCCGTGGTGCTCAGCGTCTCGGTGCCGGGCGCCGAGCTGCTGGACGCCACGCTGCGCCCCTGGCGCCACCTGCCGGCCGGCACCACGCTGCACGACTACGCCGCGATGGTCGTGGCGGTGCTGGGCACCACCATCAGCCCCTACCTGTTCTTCTGGCAGGCGGCCCAGGAGGTTGAGGACAACGCGCGTCGCCCCGAGGCGGCGGCGCTGCGCCAGCACCCGGCCTACACCGCCGAGCACCTGGCCCGCATCCGCCTGGACACCTATGTTGGCATGGTGTTCTCGAACCTGATTGCCATCTGCATCGTGGTGGCCACGGCGGTGACGCTGAACCGCCAGGGCATCACCCACATCGACACCGCCGCCCAGGCGGCCCAGGCGCTGCGCCCGGTGGCCGGCGAGCTGGCCTTTGCGCTGTTCGCGCTGGGCATCCTGGGCACCGGCCTGCTGGCCGTGCCGGTGCTGGCCGGCTCGGCCGCCTACGCGGTCAGCGAGGTGGCGGGCTGGCGGGCCGGCCTGTCGCGTGGCTTTCGCGAAGCGCGCGGCTTCTACCTGCTCATCATCGCCGCCACCGTGGTCGGCAGCGTGATGGGGGCCCTGGCGCTGGACCCGATCCAGGCCCTGGTCTGGAGCGCCATCGTCAACGGCGTGATCTCGGTGCCCATCATGGCGGTGATGCTGCGGATCGGCCAGTCGAGCGAGCGCATGGGCGCGCTGACGATCGGCCTGCGCCACCGCCTGCTGGGCTGGACGGCCACCGGGCTGATGGCGGTCTCGGTGGTGGTGCTGTGCGCCACCAGCCTGTGAAGGAGGGCCTGCGGGGCGACATGAAGGGAAACTCGGGAATTGGTGGCCGGCAGCCGTCCTTTTCTGACTGACGTAATGGGTAGGGGCCTTAAGAATTCAGTAATCCCTGACACGAGAGCGATTCAAGTGCCTACCCCCGCCCCTCATTCCACCGATCCCCACTCGTTCGCCTCCGGCTTTGGTGAGTTCTTCCGCTACCACGGCTGGCTTGCGCCCGGCATCCGGCTGTTCCGCCGGCTCAGCTTCCCGGCCAAGGCCGCCTGGGTCGCGCTGGCCTTTCTGACCCCGCTGGCCATGCTGATGGGGCAGATGTGGCAGGACACCCGAAGCCAGGTCGCCGCCACCCAGGCCGAGCAGCAGGGCCTGGACTATGTGAAGACCGCGCTGGACCTGCTCCAGGTGGCCCAGGAACGGCGCCTGGCGGCCGTGGAGCAGTCGCCCGACCTGGCGCGCCTGCAGAACGAGGTCCAGACCCGTTTCGAGGCCGTGCGCGCGCAACAGGGCCAGCACGGTCAGGCCTTCAAGACCGACGACACCTTTGCCAAGCTGGCACAGCTGCAGGCCGCCTTGCAGGCACAACCCGTGGCGGCCGCGCCCGACGCCACCTTCGAGCAGCACGACGCCTATGTGGCCGCCCTGCTGACGCTGATGCGTGAGGTCACCGATGGCTCCGGCCTGATCCTCGACCCCGAGGCGGACACCTATCACATGATGGCGTTCGCGCTGGTGCGCGGACCGCGCCAGTACGAGAACACCGCCAAGCTGCTGGCGCTGGGCCACCTGGCCCTGTCCAGCCAGCAGCTGACGCCGGAGCGCCGTCAGCGGCTCGATGAGTGGCAGACGATGCAGCAGTACCTCGACGACGATGTCGAGAACGAATACGCCGAAGGCATCGAAGCCTATCCCGCGGTGGCGGCGCAGTTCGACATGAAAGGCACCGACGCGGCCTCAGACGCCTTCCGCCAGGCCATCATCCAGCAGCTGATGGGCGAGGCCATGGGCGGCACCGCAGACCAGTTCCTACAGCTCGGCCAATCGGCCGTGGCGCGGCAGGCCGCCCTGTGCGCCGCCGTGGCCCGCCAGCTCGACCTGCGGCTGCAGGCGCGGGTCGACCGACTCTGGGATGCCTTCGGGCTCAAGCTCGGTGTGAGCCTGGTCTGCGTCGCGATCGCCGCCTACCTGTTGCTGGCCTTCTACCGCGTGATGATGGGCGGCCTGCGGGAGGTGTCGGAGCACCTGCGCCACATCACCGAGGGCAATCTGACCACCGTCCCCACGCCCTGGGGCAAGGACGAGGCCGCCCAGCTGATGACCACGCTGGGCGCGATGCAGGCCAGCCTGCGCCGCATCGTCTCGGTGGTGCTGAGCGGTTCGGCCACGGTGCAGACCGCTTCGCAGGAGATTGCCGCCGCGTCCCAGGACCTGTCCCAGCGCACCGAACAGAATGCCGCCAACCTGCAGCAGACCGCGGCCAGCATGGCGCAGATCGCCGACTCGGTGAAGGGCGCCGCGCAGCACGTGCACAGCGCGGCCGACAGCGCCAGCACCAACGCCCAGGCCGCCCAGCGCGGCGGCGAGGCGATCAGCGAGGTGGTCCGCACGATGGACGACATCCGCACGGCCTCGGCCAAGATCGGCGAGATCATCGGCGTGATCGACGGCATCGCCTTCCAGACCAACATCCTGGCCCTGAACGCCGCCGTGGAAGCGGCCCGCGCTGGTGAGCAGGGCCGCGGCTTCGCCGTGGTGGCGGCCGAGGTGCGGGCCCTGGCCGGCCGCTCGGCCACCGCCGCCCGCGAGATCAAGAGCCTGATCCAGAGCAGCATGGAACAGGTGGAAAGCGGCACCCAGGTGGTCACCCGCGCCGGCGAGATCATGCACGAGGTGGTGAGCCACGCCAGCCAGGCCAGCGGCCTGATGGGCACGCTGGCCGACGCGGCCCGCGGCCAGTCCCGCAGCATCGGCGAGGTGGAATCGGCTGTGCAGGCCCTGGACAGCGCCACGCAGCAGAACGCCGCGCTGGTGGAGCAGACCACCTCGGCCGCCACCTCGCTGGCCGATTCGGCCCGTCAGCTCAGCCGGGAAGTGGCGTTCTTCCGCCTGGCCTGAGCCCCGAAAAGGCGCGTCAGCGGTGACGCCGCTGGCGCATCTGCCACAGCGGCTTCTTGCCCTTGAGGTGGCGCTCGATGCCGTCGTTCAACCGGCCGCGCAGCGCCACCACCTCCTCCACCTGGCCGTAGATGCCGGGGAAGCGCAGGTCCAGCCACAGCCACAGCGTGCAGGTGCGCAGCGCCTGTTCCATGCGGTCCAGGCGGCTGTGCTCGTCCACCTCGTCCAGCACCGCGGGCCGGCTGACGCTGCCCTTTTGCGCATGCTCCCAGGCCCAGCCCAGGAAGGCCTCCACCAGCGACTCGGTGCGCGCATCCACCGGGGCCTGCGCATAGACGAAGCGGTCGCGCAGGCTCAAGGCGGACGCATTGCGGTCCAGCTCGGCCGCCAGGTCCAGCATTTGTTCCAGCTCGGCCACCTGGAAGTGGGCGTTGTCCAGGCGCAGCTGCTCCATGAACACCGTCAGCACCTCGTACAGCTTCTGCTTGCCCAGGCGCTGGGCAATGGTGCTGACATGCCACCAGTTGGGCGCCACCGGGGCCTTGAAGTTGCGCGGCGCCCGCGGCACGCGGGGCAGCAGCTCCTTGAGCGTGCGTGCAGCGCCGGGCTCGGCCTCATGCAGCACGCCGGTGAAGCCTTCCTCGTGCAGGCCGAAACGGCCGGCCCGACCAGCGATCTGGTGCACCTCGGACTCGGTCAGCGGCCGGTCGCCCACGCCGTCGAACTTGGTCATGGTGGAGAACAGCACCCGCCGGATCGGCAGGTTCAGGCCCATGCCGATGGCGTCGGTGGCCACCAGGATGTGCGACTCGCCGCTGGCGAAGCGCTCGGCCTCGCGCCGACGCACCTCGGGCGGCAGCGCGCCATAGACCACCGACACCAGCGCCCCGCTGGCGGCGATCTGGTCGCGCAGCATCAGCACCTCACGCCGGCTGAAGGCCACCACGGCGTCCCCCTTCTTCAAGGCATTGATCGGAACGGGTGACTTCAACAGGTCCACCTGCTGCTTGCGGATGAACTTGCGCACCAGCGGGCTTTCGCCGCACAGGTTGAGCAGGCTTTCGATGGCCGGCACCGCGTATTCGGAACAGATGATGATCAGCTCGCGCGCCGGCACCGCGACGATGGCCTGGGTCCAGGCCCAGCCACGCGAGTTGTCGAACAGCATCTGCGCCTCGTCGATCACGGCCACATCGATCGGGTCACGGGTGTTGACCATCTCGATCGTGGAGGAGACGACGCGGGCCGCGTCGGCGGGCACGTTCTCCTCGCCGGTCAGCAGCGAGCAGGGCACGCCCCGCGCCACCAGGCGATCGCGCCCTTCCAGCGCCAGCAGGCGCAGCGGCGCCAGGTAGGCGCCGTCCATGGCCTGCGACAGACGTTCGAAGGCGGCGTGGGTCTTGCCGCTGTTGGGCGGTCCGACGAACAGTGTGACCTGGCGCTTCAGCTGGCGGGCGATCGGAAAGCTGTCCGGGTAGCCCTGGAAGGCCAGTTCGTGGTTCAGGCTGGAGAGGGTCTGCTGCTCATTGACCTGGCGCTCCCAGCGGTCCTGGGCGCGGGTGCAGGCCGCCTTCAGCTCGGCCAGGCTCTGCGGTCGCAGGCATTCAGCCTGCAGCCGTGGCAGCAGCGAGTCCATCGCCTTCTCGTCACACCAGGCACTGCGCTCGGCCAGCGCGTCCAGGTGCGCGGCCAGCTCAGCCGCATCGGGCCAGCGTGGCTGTTCGGCCAGGGCGCCCAGCAGGGCCCGCTTGTCGCCGTGGCGGAAGAAGTCCCAGACCGGCTCGGCGGGAATGGCGGCCCGGAAAGCCACTTCCAGCCGGCCCTTGCCCTGCCAGGCGGCGTGGCGCACCGGCAGCGGCTGGCGGAACTGGCGCTCCCAGCCGTCGCCCTGGCCCTCGGCCGTGGCCCGGGTGATGCCCAGGGCCTCCAGCGTGGCGGCCCGCTCGATCATGATGGCGCGGGTCTCGCGGCCCACGCCCACCTCGTCGAGGTGACGCAGCGCGCCGTCGATCAACGCGGGCGAGATCCAGCGGCTGGGCCGCTGATGCGGCACCGCCTTCTGCAACTGGATCAGCCCGAGCGTGTCCAGGTGCTGCTCCAGCTGGGGACTGTCCTCGGGCAGGAAATCCGCGGGCTTGACCACCTGTGGCAGGTTGTAGGCCGCCTGGCGCACCCGTTCGAGCTGCTCCGGCGTGATGTGCGCCGGCACGCGGCTGGCATGGCGGGGCTGAGGGAGCTTGAAGGTCGGGGCAGAAGAGGCGTCGGTCATGTGAAGCAGGCAGTAAAGGCCTTCGGATTGTCCGCGTTTCGCAGCCCTTGAACACCGTCCGCCGTCACACGCCACCCGACGAGGGGCCCGAAATGGAATGCACAGAGTCACACAAATGCAAATAAGCACACATAGCATGACCTGCATCCCGGCGCTCGACCGGGCCTTCCCTCCCCAGCTCCTCCGATCCCCACACCATGACCCACCTTCCCTCCGACGGCACCCGCACGCCCCGCTGGCTCGGTCTGCGAGCCTGCCTGGCACTCTGCCTGGGCCTGAGCCTGGCCCTGGCCGGCTGCGGCGACAGCAACAACGACAACGGTTCCGAGGGCCAGCCCCGCAGCCTGCGCTGCGCGCCCTGATCCCGCCCCTTCCGCCAACGTCCTCGCTGTCTCAGGACCCCACACCATGACGCAATCCCGTCGCAAGTTCCTCCGCTCGCTGGCTGGCACCGCCGGTGCCGCCACCGCGTTCTCCGCCTTCCCCCCGGCCATCCAACGTGCGCTGGCCATCCC
>JAYSCA010000078.1:0-8574 GCA_041915165.1 Ideonella sp. | reverse complement strand
CGCGACGGCCTCACCGGCCTTCTTCTTCCATTGCAGCAGGGTGGCCTCGGCCACGGATTCGGACAGCTGCGGAACCTTGACTTCTACGATTGCCATGATGGGGAGATTCTTTGAAGTGTGCGACAGGGCTCCGGCGCACAGGCGCCAGAGCCGCGTTCAATGTGTTGCGCTTACTTGGAGAGCACGAAGCCCTTGAGCTTGCCGAAAGCCTGGTCCAGCAGCGACTTGAGTTGCTCCTGGTGCAGGTGGGCGTAGCCCACGGCCGGCGAAGCCGAGGCCGGACGGCCGGCATAACCCAGCTTCTGGCCTTCGAGCATGTTCTCGTGGATGTAGTGCTGCACGAAGAACCAGGCGCCCTGGTTCTGCGGCTCGTCCTGGCACCACACGATCTCGGTCGCGTTGGGGTACTTCTTGATTTCCGCGGCGAAGGCCTTGTGCGGGAAAGGATAGAGCTGCTCGACGCGGATGATCGCCACGTCGTGCGCCTTCTTCTCTTCGCGCTTCTTGACCAGGTCGTAGTAGACCTTGCCCGAGCAGGCGACCACGCGCTTCACCTTGGCGGCATCGATCTCGGCATGGCGTTCGCCGATCACGGTGTGGAATTCGCCCTTGGTGAACTCGCTCAGCGGCGAGGTGGCGTCCTTGTTGCGCAGCAGCGACTTCGGGGTGAAGATCACCAGCGGCTTGCGGAACATGCGCACCATCTGACGGCGCAGCACGTGGAAGATCTGGCTGGCCGTGGTCGGCTGGACCACCTGCATGTTGTTGTCCGCCGCCAGCTGCATGAAGCGTTCGACGCGGGCCGAGCTGTGCTCAGGGCCCTGGCCTTCGTAGCCGTGCGGCAGCAGCAGCGTCAGGCCGTTGGCACGGCCCCACTTCACCTCGCCAGAGGCGATGAACTGGTCGATCACCACCTGGGCGCCGTTGGCGAAGTCGCCGAACTGGGCTTCCCAGATCGTCAGCGTGTTGGGATCGGAGCCGGCGTAGCCGTATTCGAAGCCCAGCACCGCCTCTTCCGACAGGATGGAGTCGATGACCACGAACGGCGCCTGGCCTTCGGCCACGTGCTGCAGCGGGACGTAGATGCCTTCGTCGTACTTGTCGCGGTTCTGGTCGTGCAGCACGGAATGGCGGTGCACGAAGGTGCCGCGGCCGCAATCCTCACCGGACAGACGCACCGGGTAGCCCGAAGCCACCAGCGAGGCGTAGGCCAGGTGTTCACCCATGCCCCAGTCCACGTTGATGTCGCCACGGCCCATCGCGGCGCGGTCGGCGATGACCTTCTCGACCAGCGGATGCAGCTTGAAGTTCGACGGGATGGTCGTGACCTTCTCGGCCAGACGCTTGATCTCGGCCAGCGGCAGCGCGGTGTCGGCGGCATCGGTCCACTTCTTGCCCAGGAACGGGGTCCAGTCGACCGCGTACTTGCTCTTGAAGTTGGTCAGCACCGGATCGACCGTGTGCTTGCCGGCGTCCATCGCGGCGCGGAAGGCCTTGACCATCTCGTCCGGGCCACCGGCGGGCAGCACGCCCTGGGCCACCAGCTTGTCGCCGTACAACTTGCGGGTGCCGGGGTGCGCCGCGATCTTCTTGTACATCAGCGGCTGGGTCAGCGAGGGGGTGTCCTGCTCGTTGTGGCCCAGCTTGCGGTAGCAGACGATGTCCACCACCACGTCCTTCTTGAACTGCTGACGGTAATCCATCGCCAGCTGGGTGCACCAAACCACGGCATCGGGATCGTCGCCGTTCACGTGCAGCACCGGCGCTTCGATCATCTTGACCACGTCCGAGCAGTACAGCGTCGAGCGGGTGTCACGCGGGTCGGAGGTGGTGAAACCGATCTGGTTGTTGATGACGATGTGCACCGTGCCACCCGTGTAGTAGCCACGGGTCTGGGCCAGCGCCAGCGTTTCCATCACCACGCCTTGGCCGGCAAAGGCCGCGTCGCCGTGCACCAGCACCGGCAGCACGGTCGTGCCTTCCTTGTCGCCACGGCGGTCCAGGCGCGCCTTCACCGAACCCTCGACCACCGGGTTCACGATTTCCAGGTGGGACGGGTTGAAGGACAGCGACAGGTGGACGGGGCCACCGGCGGTGGTCACGTCGCTGGAGAAGCCTTGGTGGTACTTCACGTCACCGGCCGGCAGATCTTCCGGCGCGGTGTGCTCGAACTCGGCGAACAGGTCCTTGGGCATCTTGCCCAGGGTGTTGACCAGCACGTTCAGGCGGCCGCGGTGGGCCATGCCGATCACGATTTCCTGCACGCCGTTCTCACCGCCGTGCTGGACGACTTCGTCCATCGAGGCAATGAAGCTCTCGCCGCCTTCCAGCGAGAAACGCTTCTGGCCGACGTACTTGGTGTGCAGATAGCGCTCCAGGCCTTCGGCCGCGGTCAGGCGCTCCAGGATGTGCTGGCGCTTTTCCGGCGAGAAGCTGGGCTTGGAACGCACGCTTTCCAGGCGTTCCTGCCACCAGCGCTTCTCGGTCGGGTCCGTGCAGTGCATGAACTCGGCGCCGACGGTGCCGCAGTAGGTCTCACGCAGGGCCTGCATGATGTCGCGCAGCGTCATGTGCTCGGCGCGCGAGAAATAGGTGTTCGCGGCGCTGAACGGGATGTCCATGTCCGCTTCGGTCAGGTCGTAGAACGACGGTTCCAGCTCGGGAATCTTCGGCCGTTCACGGCGCTTGAGCGGATCCAGGTCGGCCCAGCGCGAGCCCAGGAAGCGGTAGGCAGCGATCAGGGACTGCACGTGAACCTGCTTGCGGGCCACGGCGAGGTCGGTGGAACTAGCCTTGACCGCGAAAGCGTTCGACTTCGCGCGCTGCGCGAAGGATTCGATCACGGGGGCGTGGGGAACGTCACGGCCGGACGAACCGTCCACGGCGGGCACGTTCTGCAGCGCGTCGAAATACTCGCGCCAGTTGTCGGGCACCGAGCCCGGGTTGTCGAGGTACGCTTCGTACATCTCTTCGACGTACGGGGCATTGCCTCCGAACAGGTACGAGTTCGACCTGTATTGCTGCATCATTTCTCGCTCACCTTTTGCTCCGGTTTCCAGAGCTCCGATGGGTTGATCAACCTTCCGCGGCCCGGCTCGACCGTTTGGCGGATTGCGATCCGCCTTGCTGCCTTGGGGTAGGGCCAGCAAGGGGACACAGAAGGACCTAAATTGTCACCGGCGAGACTGTAGCACCGTTGGCCCCACCCTGCCGTACGGTAACTACCCTGCACCAGAGTAGGTCTTCGGTGATTCCGTCACGGACTTGAGTGGCAAAGTCAGCGCCAGATGAGCCCCCACCACTTCACACCTTCACGCACCCTCTGGCTGCGGGCCGACGCGCCGGCCAAACCCGCCGTGGGGGAGGCCTGCAACGGCTGTGGCGTGTGCTGCAGCCTGGAGCCCTGCCCGGTGGGCATGTTGCTGAGCCGTCGCCGCCACGGTAGCTGCGCCGCCCTGCGCTGGGACGCGGGGGCCGGACGCTACCTCTGCGGCCTGATCAGCGCCCCCGACGAGGTGCTGACCCGCTGGCCCCGCGCCCTGCAGCCGTGGATCCAGCGCCAGGCCCGGCGCTGGATTGCCAGTGGCAGCGGCTGTGACGCCGATTGGGAAGTCACCGGCTGAGTGCTCCCGTCGCCCACGCCATGAAAAAAGCGCCCCGCAGGGCGCTTTCAGAGGACCGCTGTGACGATCACAGTGCCTGGACCAGCTCCGGCACGGCCGTGAACAGATCGGCTTCCAGCCCGTAGTCGGCCACCGAGAAGATCGGCGCTTCCGGATCCTTGTTGATCGCAACGATCACCTTGGAGTCCTTCATGCCGGCCAAGTGCTGGATGGCGCCAGAGATGCCGCAGGCCACATACAGCTGCGGCGCGACGATCTTGCCCGTCTGGCCCACTTGCCAGTCGTTCGGCGCGTAGCCGGCGTCCACCGCGGCGCGGGAAGCCCCCAGCGCGGCGCCCAGCTTGTCGGCCAGCGGCGTCAGCACTTCGGTGAACTTCTCGCTGCTGCCCAGGGCGCGGCCACCGGAGACGATGATCTTGGCCGCCGTCAGCTCAGGGCGATCGCTCTTGGTCACCTCGCGGCCGACAAAGCCGCTCTTGGCGCTGGCGGCGACCGCAGCCAGGCTTTCCACCGCGGCGGAGCCACCAGTGGCCGCAGCCGGGTCGAAGGCCGTGCCGCGCACGGTGATGACCTTGACCGCATCGGCGCTCTGCACCGTGGCGATCGCGTTGCCAGCGTAGATCGGGCGCTCGAAGGTGTCGGCGCTCACCACCTTGGTGATGTCGCTGAGCTGCGCCACGTCCAGCTTGGCGGCTACGCGCGGCGCCACGTTCTTGCCGCTGGCCGTGGCCGGGAACAGGATGTGGCTGTAGCCGGAGGCGATCGCCAGCACCTGGGCCGCCAGGTTCTCGGCCAGGCCTTCGCCCAGGCCGGCGCCATCGGCGTGCAGCACCTTGGTCACACCGGCGATCTGGGCCGCCGCCTGGGCCGCAGCCCCGGCGTTCTGGCCGGCCACCAGCACCTGCACGTCGCTGCCCAGCTGGGCGGCTGCCGTGACGGCGTTCAGGGTCGCGCTCTTGATCGAGGCGTTGTCGTGTTCAGCAATGACGAGGATGGCCATGTTCAGATCACCTTGGCTTCAGTCTTGAGCTTGGCCACCAGCGTGGCGACATCCGGCACCTTGATGCCCGCACTGCGCTTGGGCGGCTCGGCCACGCTCAGGGTCTTGATGCGCGGGGTCACGTCCACGCCCAGGTCGGCGGGCTTGACGTTCTCCAGCGGCTTCTTCTTGGCCTTCATGATGTTGGGCAGCGTGACATAGCGCGGCTCATTCAGGCGCAGGTCGGTCGTCACCACGGCCGGCAGGCTCAGCTTCAGGGTTTCCAGACCGCCATCCACCTCGCGGGTGACGGTGGCGGCACCGTCGGCCACCTCGACCTTGGAGGCGAAGGTCGCCTGCGGCAGGTCGGCCAGCGCGGCCAGCATCTGGCCGGTCTGGTTGCAGTCGTCGTCGATGGCCTGCTTGCCCAGGATCACCAGCGCGGGCTGTTCCTTGTCGACCAGGGCCTTGAGGATCTTGGCCACGGCCAGCGGCTGCAGCTCGGCATCGGTCTCGACCAGGATGCCGCGGTCGGCACCAATGGCCATCGCGGTGCGCAGGGTTTCCTGGCACTGCGCCACGCCGCAGGACACGGCCACCACCTCGGTGACCACGCCCTTTTCCTTCAGGCGCACCGCCTCTTCGACGGCAATCTCGTCAAAGGGGTTCATGCTCATCTTCACGTTGGCCAGATCCACCCCCGTGCCGTCGGACTTCACGCGTACCTTCACGTTGTAGTCGACGACGCGCTTGACGGCTACCAGTACCTTCATATCGCGTTGCTCCTGTCGGATCGTTTGAGTGATTTGACGTTTACGTAAACTGTCGGATTCTAGGACCTGACCCGAGATGCGCCAAGAGGCCATCCGCCGATACTGTCCTGTCGAGCGATCTCAAAATCGCACGACCGTTCTATTTTATGGTCTCTGCAGCCCCTTGCAGGCTCGCGTATCCTTGGGGACAACCCTAGGTCGACCCCGTGCCGACCCGGCTTTCACACCATGTCCGAACTGATTGCACCCGCCTCGCCCATCGGCATCTTCGACTCGGGCGTCGGCGGCCTGTCGGTGCTGCGCGCCCTGCGCCAGCGCCGGCCCGACATTCCCCTGCTCTATGTGGCCGATTCCGGTCATGCCCCCTACGGTGACCGCGACCCGGCCCATGCGCTGCAACGCTCGCTGCGGGTCACGGAGCACCTGATGGATCAGGGCGCCCGCCTGATCATCGTGGCCTGCAACACCGCCACCGCCCGCGCCATCGACACCTTGCGGCGGCGCTATCCCGAGGTCACCTGGGTCGGGGTCGAGCCCGGCGTGAAGCCGGCCGTGCGCCACAGCGCCAATGGCCGCATCGGCGTGCTGGCCACCCCCTCCACCCTCAGCAGCCCGCGCTTCGACTCGCTGATCGACCGCTTCGCCCAGGGCTGCGAGGTCATTCGCGTGCCCTGCAAGGGGCTGGCGGCCGCGATCGAAAAAGGCGGCCCCGCCGATCCAGCCCTCGACCCCTTGCTGGACCGGTACTGCGCGCCCGTGATCCAGGCCGGGGCGGACACGGTGGTGCTGGGCTGCACCCATTACCCCTTCGTGGCCGAACGCATCGCCGCCCGGCTGGGCCCCCAGGTGCAGTTGCTGGACACCGCCGATGCGGTGGCCGCCCATGCCCTGCATCTCTGGCCGAACGCCACGGGCCAGTGGCTGCCGCGCGAGGCCAGTGCCCCCGTGCAGCTCGAGACGACTGGCGATGCCACGGTGCTGGCGCGTCTGGCCAAGGAAGGCCTGGGGCTGGATGTGCCGGTGCGGGCCATTGACGTGTGAGCGAGAGGCCTCGCCCTTGGTGCCCGGAACCGGGATCGAACCGGTACGCCCCGTGAAGGGCGGCAGATTTTAAGTCTGCTGCGTCTGCCTGTTCCGCCATCCGGGCACGGGGCGGGATTATGGCGGCCGCAAGGCCGGTCTCCCGCGAAACGGCAAGAAAAAAGGGAAGCCTCACGGCTTCCCTTTCGAAGAGTTTGGAGCGGGAAACGAGGCTCGAACTCGCGACCTCAACCTTGGCAAGGTTGCGCTCTACCAACTGAGCTATTCCCGCTTGGGATCACCAGAGACTCTGGCGCCGGCCCCGTGTCTGCACGTGACCGTTTGGTATTTGGAGCGGGAAACGAGGCTCGAACTCGCGACCTCAACCTTGGCAAGGTTGCGCTCTACCAACTGAGCTATTCCCGCTTTGCAACTTCAATTTTTGGAGGCGCGATCCAGAGTCGAACTGGACTAGACGGATTTGCAATCCGTTGCATAACCGCTTTGCTATCGCGCCTTCGAAAATCGAAGGCTTGTGTTCATTCTGGTGCCTGCCGGATGAAAAAGGGAAGCCGGGGCTTCCCTTGGAAATCTGGAGCGGGAAACGAGGCTCGAACTCGCGACCTCAACCTTGGCAAGGTTGCGCTCTACCAACTGAGCTATTCCCGCATGGCTCCTGACGGAACACATTTCCTGAACTGTGTTTGGTGACACCGACCCGGTTGTTTCTGATTTCTCAGACATTCCCGCGTCGCATCAGGAAAGCACGCATTATAGGCATGCTTTTGAGGCCTCGACAAGCCCCCTGTCAAAAAACAGAGGGCCCGTCCCGCCGGCCGCTCAATGCGGCCGCACGTCCCCGGTGGCCGCGGCGGCGGGCGCCTCCGCCGGCGCTGCCGCAGCCGCCGTCACCGGCTCCTCGTCAGGCAGCGGCGTCGGTGCACGCTCCAGCGCCACTTCCAGCACCTTGTCGATCCAGCGCACGGGCACGATCTCCAGCTGGCTCTTGACGTTGTCCGGAATGTCTTGGAGGTCCTTGACGTTGTCTTCCGGAATCATCACCAGCTTGATGCCCCCGCGGTGGGCCGCCAGCAGCTTCTCCTTCAAGCCACCGATGGCCGTCACCTCGCCGCGCAGCGTGATCTCGCCAGTCATGGCGACATCCGCACGCACCGGAATGCCGGTCAGCGCCGAGACGAAGGCCGTGGTCATCGCCGCACCCGCGCTCGGGCCGTCCTTGGGCGTCGCGCCATCGGGCACGTGGACGTGCACATCGCGCTTCTCGAACAGTTCGTCCTTGATGCCCAGGCGGCGCGAGCGGCTGCGCACCACGGTGCGCGCGGCCTCGACCGATTCCTTCATCACGTCGCCCAGCGAACCGGTGCGGATGATGTTGCCCTTGCCCGGCATGGCCGTGGCTTCAATGGTCAGCAGGTCGCCGCCCACTTCCGTCCAGGCCAGACCGACCACCTGGCCAACCTGGTTGGTCTTTTCGGCCCGGCCGAAGTCGTACTTGCGCACCCCCAGGAAGTCGTGCAGGTTCTCGTCCGTCACCACCACCTTCTCGACGTAGGTCTTGAGCAGCAGCCCCTTGACCACCTTGCGGCAGATCTTGGAGATCTCGCGCTCAAGTGAACGCACGCCGGCTTCGCGGGTGTAGTAGCGGATGATGCCGCGGATGGCGCCTTCGGTGACCTCCATCTCGTCATCCTTCACGCCGTTGTTCTTGGCCTGCTTGGGCAACAAGTACTTCTGCGCGATGTGGAGCTTCTCGTCCTCGGTGTAGCCCGACAGGCGGATGACCTCCATCCGGTCCAGCAGGGCCGGCGGGATGTTCATCGAGTTCGACGTGGCCACGAACATCACATCCGACAGGTCGAAATCGACCTCAATGTAATGGTCCCCGAAGGTGTGGTTCTGCTCGGGATCGAGCACCTCCAGCAGGGCCGACGACGGGTCACCACGGAAATCCATGCCCAGCTTGTCGATCTCGTCGAGCAGGAACAGCGGATTGCGCGTGCCGACCTTGGTCAGGCTCTGCAGCACCTTGCCCGGCATGGAGCCGATGTAGGTGCGGCGGTGGCCCCGGATCTCGGCCTCGTCGCGCACGCCGCCCAGCGCCAGGCGGACGAACTTGCGGCCCGTGGCGCGCGCCACGGACTGCCCCAGCGAGGTCTTG
>JAYSCA010000077.1:0-8604 GCA_041915165.1 Ideonella sp. | reverse complement strand
CCCTTGCGCAGGAGCTCAAGAACGAACGGTGACCACGGCGCTGCCAAACTTGCCAGCACGTCGCGGCGTGCCTGCAGCAGCGCCACCGCTCTCGAAGCCTGTTCTCTCACGGAAGGCTCCCAACCGCCCGACAGCTGCTCGCACAGTGCGGCGTGAGTGGTCAGAAGGCTCTTCCCCACCAGCAGACGCTCCGCCATCCTCCGCGCCTCGGGTGCGAACGCAAATCGCCAGTCACGCCCGGCAGCAAGAGGCAAGCACCTCGCCAAGGAGCCAAGGGCCACCCGCGCGCGGCGTGTCAGGGGCTGCTCTGAAAGCCGAATCGTCGATCGGAAACGGTCGGCGCCCCCCCACACGACGTCACACTCGACCAACAGCTTCCGGGCGGCCTCAATGAGACTTCGCTGCCAGGAAGGAGACCAATCGGTTTGTCCCACGTCGGACAAAGGCCCACTCGCCAAGGTTGGGGCACCGACGGTGGACGCATTCACCTCCAGCTTGGCCACGACGTCCCTGAGCAGCGCCATGTCTTTCACCGAATGGGTCGAATGCGAAGCCCACGAGAACGGCAATGCCGGGACATCCTCCCCATCGACCACCACGCCAATGGCGTCGTAGATGGAATAGCCATTCGCATGCCGGTGATGGAGGCGATCGACATAGGTGTTGAGCGCATCACGCGTCTTCTTCAGTCGCGTGGCTTCCTCTTGCCAGACCGCTGTATCCACGTCACCTCGGGCATCCCAGGCGCTCTTGAGCTGAGCAAGAACATCCGTCTTGCGTGCCTTGCTGGAATGCAGCTCCAGGCAGAACTCACCCAGTCCCACCTCTCGCAGGCGCCGGTAGACCACATCCAGGGCCGCAATCTTCTCCGAGACGAACAACACACGCTTGCCTTCCGCCAGGCATTGCGCGATGAGGTTTGAGATCGTCTGACTCTTGCCTGTCCCAGGCGGCCCGATCAGCACGAAGTCCTTGCCCCTGGCGGCAGCCATCACGGCCGCCAGCTGGGAGGAATCGGCCGGCAACGGACAGAAGGTCTGCGCTGGCTCAAAGTCCCGGTCCAAGGCCCGCGGGTTGGGAAAGCCCGTCGCTTGAGGATAAGGATCGCGCGGGGTGTCGATCAGGTGCTTGACCACCTGGTTCAAGCGGAGCTGATCGGTGCGTTGAACCAAATCGACCCACATCAGGTATTTGGCGAAGGAGAACGACGACAGGACGACCTCTTCAGACACCTCCCAACCCTTGATGTCCTTGACAGCGAGCGACACCGCCTTCCAGATCCTCGCGATGTCCAGCCCGGCGTCGTCCCGGGGCAGTTCGCCGTCCGCGATACCGATGTTCAGCTGAAAGTCCTGCCGGAGCATCTCGATGAGCGTCGGGTTGAACCGCGGCTCATCGTCGTGCAGGGTCATCGTGAAGCCTGACCTGACACTGCGCCGATTCAAGGCCACAGGGATCAATACCAGCGGCGCCTTGTACTTCGTGTCCTCCTTGTCCGCCCGATTCCAGCTCAGGAAGCCGAGGGCCAGGAACAAGGTGTTGGCCCCGCCCTCCTGCAGCGTCGAACGGGCAGACCGGTACAGCTCGACCATCCGCGCCTCCAGCTCTTCCGGGGCAAGGTCGATGAACACCTCTCTGCGATTCAGTGCATCGAGCGCGAACTGCCGGCGCAGGTCTTCCCTGCTCCGCCCTTCGTGGATGTCCTGGCTGCGCGGGTCCCGTCCATCCATCAGCTCGGGTTTCGGAAGGAGTTTGATCTCCTTGCCATCGGACATCAGGTCTTCGAGCAATCCCGGATCGGGTGCATCCAGTTTGACGGCCCTCTTCGAGGCGCGAAAGTTCAGCAGGTTGTTGCGCAAGGACAAGTCCAGGAGCTTGCGCTGCCACCGCGCCAGTCTGTCCTTGGGGTCCAGCGTCGTCTCACTGCTGTCCAGCACCTCGTCTTCGGGGAGGTCGGGCGCCTCCTCCCAGGTCACCTTGTCGTCGACGCCCATGTCGGCCGGCGGTTGCGCCTGAAGCGACGCTGGACTCGACAGAGGCTTGATGCGCTGCAATCGAGCTCGCCGAATGTCTACCGCCAACTCGAAGGTGTCCTCCTTCTCCTCGGCAATGTGTGCTGCCCCAACTTCGACCGCCCGGCTGAAAGGCACAGATGGCCGCTGAGTTGCCAAGGTGGTCTCGAACAAGACCAGCTCGTTGAGCTTCAGCCGCTTGCGCAGCGCTGTGACGTCATCGACCACCGTCGTCGAGAATTCCTCCGGCTTGAGCCACACCCCGGCAAACGCATGTCCCCGCGTGAAGACCACGATCGGATTCAATCCGATCTGCTCCAGCGTTGAACAAAACAGCAGCGCCAGATCCATGCACGTTCCCAGCCCCGAATCAGCGATCTGGGTGGCGCCACGGATCTTCTGCCCACGGTGTTCGAAACTGGCAGGCGGCAGGGCGTAATCCAGCTTCATGGCCGCCACTGCACTCCAGACGGCACTGGCGAACTCCCAGGCGCGCTTGGCTTTGCCCTGCTTGTACCCATCCAGCGCCGGGTCCTTCCCATGCTCACGCAGCAATTCGGCCGTCTTCTTCAGCAAGCGATCCACGGCAGGGTCGTTCGGCTGAACAAATGCCGCCACCATGTCCGGCAGATGCGCCAGGCCACCCCACTGATTGCGGGGGAGCAACTCGACCGTTCGGAACGTCTCCACAAGTGGCTCGCCGTCACCATCTGTAGCGTGGACAGACAGGGTGAGGGTCGCCGCTTCAGCTTCCGTGAGTCGGGTCAGCAGCTGGCCGTCGAGCTGCACATCGAGGTCGCGAATGCGATACCGCTCGCCCGCCTGGACGGCATCGAGACGCCAGGTCTTCGGTCGGACAAATGGGGGAATGGAGCTCAACGAGAGCTCCAGCGGTCCCGTGTCTTCGGTAAGCGTGCTTTCCAGCGCCAGCTCTCTGATCAGGGGAACGGCATTCTGAAAATCAGCCAGACTCAGCTTCGGCGCCAGCGTGACTTCAATGGCAAGCGCCGGCTGGGGAGGAGCGGCTGCCTCCTCGGCTTCGGCAGGCACAGAAGCATTTTGCGGAAGCACGCCATCCGAGGCCTGCAGTCCCCGCAGGCGCTCTTTCTCGTCGGACATCTGTCGCCCTTTCGATCTCGTTCGACTCAGGGCATTCGATGGCCCCCCCTGGCGTCAGGGATACCCCCGTACGCGTAACGTTCTGTATATTGCCACGACAGCCTGTCCTGGATATCCATCCAACAGAGCGGGCTCAGCTGATTGGACCGCGGCTCCCGGGGCCGGATTCCCTCAGACCCAGCCGGGCCCTTTCACCAGAGCACGCCACTGTCCTGCGTGGCGCTGCGCCAGCCCCGGCCCATCAAACCGCCACAGGGGGCAGTCAACTGTTGTCCCCTAGCTGGCGCACCACCGCGTGCTCGTCGAACACCTGTTCGATCGCCGCCGCAGGTGCGTCGATGAGCACAGTCAACCGTAACGGATCGAGCACCCAGCGTGGCCGTCATGCATCGACTGGCGGGCCCTTCCGGCCCGCACACTGGCCTCTCCCGTCTGCCCGCCACAGGCGCCGCAATCTAGGCCGGCGCTGAGCGCGCTGTTGGGCGTCTGACTGCCGTAGCCCACCCGACTCATCGAGCAGCACTCGCGCCGCCAGGGCCACCTGTTCATCAGCTGACGACCCAATCAGAGTCGTTTGCCGCGGTGGCTGCCGGCATGGTGCCGCTGGCCTTCGGCACCCAGACCGCCGGCTCGCTAAGCCGGCCGGCCTCCTACTGCGGCGTCTGGGCTCTGAAGGCGACGCACGACCGCTACCCGCTCGAAGGCATCAAGGGCCTGTCGCCCTCGCTCGACACGCTGGGCCGAATGGCCCGCAGCGCCCGACGACCTGGAGCTGCTGCGCGCGGCGCCGGACCAGCAGGACTTTGCCCCGCTGCCCGCCGTGGCCCGCCCCGCCCGCGCCTGCTGTTCAGCCCCACCCACCTGGCGCCGATGCTGGACGCCGGGGGCACCGCCGCCTGGGCCGAGGGGCTGCAACGCCTGGGCGCGGCCGGCATCCCGCTGAAAAACGCCGCGCTGCCATCGCTGCTGGCCGCGCTGTTTGAGGCGCAGAAGACCATCATGGCCTGGGAGACCTGCCGCAGCCTGGCGGCTGAGCTGGCCTCCCGCCTGCAGGGGGTGGACGCGCTGCTGGTGCCCGCCGCCCCGGGCGAAGCCCCGCTGGGCCTGGCGGCCACCGGTGACCCGGCCTTCAGCCGCGTCTGGAACCTGCTGGGCAACCCCTGCGTCAACGTGCCCGGCCTGTTCGGCCCGCACCGCATGCCCATCGGCCTGCAGCTGGTCGGCCACCCCCAGCGCGAACGCGAGCTGCTGGCCGTGGCCAAGCGGGTGGGTGAGGTGCTGGGCGCCTGAGCGGCCCGGCGCGCGGGCCCGCACCGGGGGGTCACAGCCCCAGGGCCAGTCCCTCGCTGCGGGGATCGTGCGCGCCTTCCAGCCAGCCGTCCGCGCCCAGCCGGATCACCCCCGGCTGGCCCGCCAGTGCGCTCTGGGCTTCGATCGGCTGGACCTCGTGGCCCATCTGGCGCAGGGTGTCCATCACGTCGTCGCCCACATCGCACTCCAGCTTCAGGCTGTCCCGGCTGTCCGAGAAGGTCTTGCCCAGCAGGAAGCGGGGCCGTCGCAGCGCCTCCAACGGGTCCAGCCCATGGTCGATCAGGCGCGTCAGCAGCATCGCCAGCGTCTGCGGCTGACCGTCCGCCCCCTGGGTGCCGTACAGCAGCCGGGGCCGGTCCCCTTCCAGGTAGATGCCGGGGTTGAGGGTGTGGAAGGGCCGCTTGCCCGCCTGCAGGCCGTTGCGGTGCGCCGGGTCGGGATGGAAGGCCGCGCCACGGTTGTGCCACAGCACCCCGGTGTCGCCCGCCACCACGCCGCTGCCCCAGTCGTAATAGATGGTCTGCAACAGGCTGACGCAGCGCCCCTGCCCGTCCGCCACCGCGATGTAGACGGTGTCGCCCGTCTGGTAGCGGTGCGGCCAGGGCAAGGCCTGTTCCAGCGACACCCCTGCGGCCAGGCGCTGCAGGTAATCCGGCGCCAGCAGATCGGCCACCGGCACGGTGGCGACATCCGGATCGGCCAGCCACAGGTCCCGGTCGATGAAGGCCCGCTTGATGGCCTCGACCACCCGGTGGTAATGCTGGGCGCCGCCCTCCGGCACCTGGCGCAGGTCCCAGTGGGACAGGATCCCCATGGCCTGCAGCGTCGTCATGCCCTGGGTCGGCGGCGCGATGGTGAGCAACTCGCCCTGGCGGTAGGGCAGGCGCAGCGGCGCCTCGCAACGGGCCTGCGTCGCGCGCAGGTCGGCCAGGCGCAGGGGGCTGCCGGCGGCGGCCAGGCCCGCGGCCAGACGCTCGGCCAGTTCCCCTTCATAGAACTCGCGCGGGCCCTGCTGGGCCAGACGCGCCAGGGTGCGGGCCAGGGCCGGCAGGCGCACCGACTGCCCCGGCGCCGAGTGGGCCCCCTCGGGGCAGAACGCCGCCGCGAAGCCCGGCCAGTCCTTCAGTTCAGCGCCCCGCCGCTGCGCCCACAAGGCCTGCGAGGCCGAGACGGGAAAGCCTTCCGAGGCCAGGGCCACCGCCGGTTCAAGCAGGCGGGACCAACCCAGCTGCCCCTGCCAGTGCGCCTGGCTGTGGGCCTGGGCCTGGGCCCAGCTGTCCACCGCCGCCGCGCTGGTCAGCGCCGAACGGGGTCCGCGCACCGGGATGCCCTCGGCGTAGCCATCGACCGCCTGGGCCGCCTGGCCGATGCCGGAGATGGCCTGCACCGCACCGTCCGGATCGGCGATCAGCCAGAAGGCATCGCCGCCCAGACCGGTGAAGTGCGGGTACACCACGCACAGCGTGGCCGCGATGGCGATCGCGGCCTCGACCGCGTTGCCGCCTTCGGCCAGCACGTCCAGGCCGGCCTGGCTGGCCAGGGGATGGGGGCTGGTGACCAGGCCTTGGCGGGAACGTGCGCCCTGGGTGGCGGTCTGGCGGGACATGGCGTGAACAGTCATCGGTGATACGGAACAGACAAGGCCGCCGGGGCGCGCTGACGGCCGGCCAGGCCGGCCACGGCCAGCATGGCCAGCAGGTAGGGCAGCATGATCAGCAAGGCGCTGGGCACATCCACCCCGAGGGCCGGCAGCTGGAACTGCAGCGCGGTGGCCGCCCCGAACAGCAGGCAGGCCGCCAGGGTACGCCCCAGCTTCCAGTTGCCGAAGATCACCGCAGCGATGGCGAGGTAGCCCACGCCCTTGGTCATGCCTTCGGTGAAGGTGTGGATGTCGCCAATCGACAGGAAGCAACCGGCCAGCGCCGACATCACGCCGGTGACCATCACCGCCCCGTAGCGCAGGCGGTTGACCGGCAGACCGGACTGGTCGGCCGCCCGCGGGGCGGTGCCGGCCGCGTGCAGCGCCAGACCCCAGGCGGTGTAGCGCAGGGCCCAGGCGATGAGGGCGACCAGCGCCAGCCCCAGGTACAGCAGCCAGGTCTGGCGGAACACATGTTCCCCCAGCAGCGGCAGCTGCGCCAGGCCCGGCGGCGCCCACTGGCCCAGGCCGGGAATCTCGACCCGCGAGCGGCCGCCGAACAGCATGCGGTAGGCCAGCGTGGTGGCTCCCAGCACCAGGATGTTCAGGCCGATGCCGGTCACGATCTGGTTGGCCCGCAGGTGGATGCTGAGATAGGCCTGCAGCGCCGCCAGCGGCAGCACCGCCAACACGCCAATGGCCAGGCCCAGCACCGGCGAACCGGTGGCCCAGGAGCCGGCGGCACCGGCGAAGGCGCCCAGCAGCATCATGCCTTCGACGCTCATGTTGAGCACCCCGGCCCGCTCGCTGACCAGCTCGCCACTGGCCGCCAGCAGCAGTGGGGCGGCCAGGCGAATGGAGGAACCGGCGAACACCGCCACCATGTCTTCGGTCATCGTGCTGCCTCCTTGCGGTTCATGGCCTGGGCCGCGCCGGCCAGGGTGATGATGATCAGGCCCTGGATGACGACGACCAGCGCCGTCGGCACCGAGGCCACCATCTCCAGGTTGATGCCCCCGGAGCGCAGGAAGCCGAACAGCAGGGCCCCGAACAGCACGCCCCAGACCGAGTTGCGCGCCAGCAGCCCCACCACCAGGCCGTCAAAGCCATAGCCGGACGAGAAACCGGCCTTGAGCGAGTACTGCTCGCCCTGCAGCATGCAGGCCCCGGCCAGCCCGCCCAGCGCGCCCGCGGCCACCATGGCCCCGACCACCAGACGCCGTACCGGCAGGCCGGCGCGCCGTGCCGCCCGGGGGTTCAGCCCCACCGCATGCAGCTGCACCCCCAGCACGGTGTAGCGCAGCACCACGCCCACCACCAACATCAGCACCAGCCCCAGTAGCAGGCCCGCATGCAGGGGCATGCCGTAGTCGCCCGTCAGCAGCGGGATCTGCGTGCTCTCCGGGATCGGCAGCGATTCCGGCAGCGTCGCCGCCGAGGTCATGGGCTGGCGCAGCAGCGCTTCGGACTGCACCGCGCCATACACCATCCAAGTGGCGATGAAGGACAGCAGCAGGGTCGCGATCACCTCGTTGGTGCCCCGCCAGGCCTTCAGATGGCCCGCCAGGCCACCCCACATCGCCCCGGCCAGCGCGGCCGCCAGCATGGGCAGCAGGAAGCTCAGGCCCCAGGGCAGCGCGGCCACATGGCCGTACAGGGCCACCGCCGTCGCCGCGATGCCCCCGACGGCGATCTGCCCCTCGCCCCCGACATTGGTCAGCTGGGCCCGCTGGGCCGCGATGAAGCCCAGCCCCACCAGCGCCAGCACCAGGCTGCGGTTGAGCGACGAGGCCACCGCATAGGGCGAGCCCCAGGCGCCATCGGCGAAGGCGGCCAGGGCGTCGGACACCGAGACCCCCATCGCCGCCACCAGCACCAGGCCCACGGCGCCGGCGCCCAGCACCGCCGCCAGGGACATCCAGATGGCCGGCCGTTGCACCACGGCCTGCCAGACATTCAGCGCATGTTTCATGCGTGTGCTCCTTCGGTCGTCCGACCGGCCATCCATTGGCCGACCTGCTCGCGCAAGGCCTTCACGGCCCCCGCGTCTCCCACCGGGATGGTGGCCGTGCCCATCACGCGGCCGCGGTAGAGCACCACCACCCGGTCGGCCACGGCCAGCAGCTCGTCGAGCTCTGACGAGATCAACAGCACCCCGACCTGCTGCGCGCCCCGCGCCGCCGCGCTGATGTGGCCATAGATCGCCTGCACCGCGCCCACGTCCAGACCCCGGGTGGGGTTGGCGGCCAGCAGGAAACGCAGGCCCGGCCGCGTCATCTCGCGCGCCATCACCGCCTTCTGCTGGTTGCCACCGGACAGGCCGCCAAAGGCCACCTGCGCACTGGCGGCCCGCACGTCGTAGCGCTGCATCAGCGCGGTGGCGGCGCGCACGAGGGCCCGCCGGTCCAGCAGCCCGAAGCGGCGAAATTCCGACAGGCGGTCGATGAAGAGGTTTTCCGCCACGCTCAGCGTGGCCACGCAGGCCTCGGCATGCCGGTCCTCCGGCACCACGCCCAGGCCGGC
>JAYSCA010000076.1:0-8660 GCA_041915165.1 Ideonella sp. | reverse complement strand
GGTGTGGCCGCTGATCGAGGGCGGCCGCGTCCGTCCGGTGATCGCGCAGGTCTTCCCGGCCGCGCAGGCGGCGCAGGCGCACGCGTTGATGGAATCCAACCAGCATGTCGGCAAGATCGTGCTGGACTGGACGGCCTGACACGGGGCGAACACAAAAAGCAAGAGAGACAAGAGAGGTTTCATGCGACGCAAGCTCGTGGTTGGCAACTGGAAGATGCATGGCAGCCGTGCGGCGAATGCCGAGCTGCTGGCCGGCATCGTCGGCGCGCGTCCCTTTGGATGCGACGTGGCGGTGTGTGTGCCCTTCCCGTACCTGTCCGAGACCGCCGTGACCCTGGCCGGCACCGATGTGCGCTGGGGTGCCCAGGACTGTTCGGTGCATGAACAAGGGGCCTACACCGGGGAGGTGTCGGTGGGCATGCTCGCCGAGTTCGGCTGCCGCTATGTGATCGTCGGCCACTCGGAACGGCGGGCCTACCACGGCGAGACTGATCAGGTCGTGGCCGACAAGGCCAAGGCGGCGCTGGCGCGCGGCATCACGCCGATCGTGTGCGTGGGCGAGACCCTGGCGCAGCGCGATGCGGGCGAGACCGAGGCCGTGGTCAAGCGTCAGCTGTCGGTGGTGATCCAGAAACTGGCCCACTGTGTCGGCGAGATGGTGGTGGCCTACGAGCCGGTCTGGGCGATCGGTACCGGCCGGACAGCGACGCCCGAGCAGGCTCAGGCGGTGCATGCCGTGCTGCGGGCTCAGCTCAAGGCAGCCACGCCGCGGGCCGACGCCATGAAGCTGCTCTACGGCGGCAGCGTCAAACCGGACAACGCGTCCAGCCTGTTCGCACAAACCGACATCGACGGTGGCCTGATCGGTGGCGCCGCGCTGAAGGCCGAAGACTTTGTGGCGATCTGCCGGGCGGCCGGCTGACGGGTCGGCGAGCAGACGCTACTTTTCTCACATCATTGGAGTACGACTCATGCATATCTGGATGAATCTGCTGATGGTCCTGCAGATGCTGGCCGCCATCATCATGATCGGGCTGGTGCTGATGCAGCATGGCAAGGGGGCCGACATGGGGGCCTCGTTTGGCAGTGGCGCCTCGGGCAGCCTGTTCGGCGCCACTGGCAGTGCCAGCTTCCTGTCACGCAGCACGGCGGTTTGCGCCACCGTGTTCTTCCTGTCGACCCTGGGCCTGGCGTTCATGTCCAACAGCGTCTCGCGTGCGCAGCCGGCGGACACGGGCAGCGTCTTGGAGAAGGCCGCTCCGGCCGTGCCACAGATCCCGACCGCGGTGCAAGCGCCTGCCTCGGCTGTCTCCAATTAACAAACTGTCTGAATGACTTGCTCAAGAGCTGAGATAAGTCATTTTTGACGTTAGAATCAGTGGCTGTTCGGTGAGCAACTCCTCAAGCGAGCCGGGCCGTCACAAGACGACAGACAACTTGATGCCGACGTGGTGAAATTGGTAGACACGCTATCTTGAGGGGGTAGTGGCGAAAGCTGTGCGAGTTCGAGTCTCGCCGTCGGCACCAAAAGAATCGATGACAGGATCCTCATCCGGAGTCCTGTCGGGCGCCCTGAGAGCATCGGGGGTAAGCTGGGCGCGCAGCGTCCGGGGTGTCACCCCGGGGGTGGCGCGCCTTTTTCACGTCCGGATGGGACATTGACGACTGCTGGAACACTCCGACCATGGACCTGCAACCTTATCTCCCCGTCATCCTCTTCATCCTGGTCGGTACCCTGGTGGGGGTCGCTCCCCAGATCCTGGGCTTCCTGCTGGGGCCGAATCGCCCGGATGCGGAAAAGAACTCCCCTTATGAATGCGGCTTCGAGGCTTTTGAAGACGCGCGCATGAAGTTCGACGTCCGTTACTACCTCGTCGCCATTCTGTTCATCCTGTTCGACCTCGAAATCGCCTTTCTGTTCCCATGGGCTGTGGCGCTCAAAGACATCGGCGCGTCAGGTTTCTGGGCGATGATGGTGTTTCTGTCGATCCTGGTGGTCGGCTTTGCCTACGAATGGAAGAAGGGCGCTCTCGACTGGGAATGATCCCGGGCCGGGTGTTCGAGGTGGCGTCCGACGCTGGACGCCACGGTCACAGCGAGAAGCACACTACACATGGGTAATGAAGGCATTCTGAAGGAAGGCTTCGTCACGACCTCGGTCGACAAGCTGGTGAACTGGTCGAAGACCGGGTCGTTGTGGCCGATGACCTTTGGTCTGGCCTGTTGTGCGGTCGAGATGATGCACGCGGGGGCTGCCCGCTATGACATCGACCGTTTCGGCATGCTGTTCCGCCCCAGCCCGCGTCAATCCGATCTGATGATCGTGGCGGGCACCTTGTGCAACAAGATGGCACCGGCCTTGCGCAAGGTCTATGACCAGATGGCCGAGCCGCGCTGGGTGCTCTCGATGGGTTCCTGCGCCAATGGTGGTGGCTATTACCACTACAGCTATTCGGTGGTCCGGGGCTGCGACCGCATCGTGCCGGTCGATGTCTACGTGCCTGGGTGCCCGCCCACGGCCGAGGCCCTGCTCTACGGCATCCTGCAACTGCAGGCCAAGATCCGGCGCGAAAACACCATTGCCCGCTGATCGCGGACGCTTTTCAGATGACGCAGAAACTCGACAACCTGCAAGCGGCGCTCACCAGCGTGCTGGGCGATCGCATCCAGCGCCTCCAGCGCGAACACGGCGAAATCACGATCACGGTCAAGGCGGCAGACTACTTTGAAGTGGCCAAGGCGCTGCACGACGATCCGCAACTCCAGTTCGAGCAGCTGATCGACCTGTGCGGGATGGACATGTCAGCCTACCGCAACGCGCCCTGGGAAGGTCCCCGGTTCGTGGCGGTGTCGCACCTGCTGTCCGTGGCCCTGAACTGGCGTGTGCGCGTGAAGGTGTTCGCGCCCGATGACGACCTGCCGATCGTGGCCTCCGTGACCGAGATCTGGAACTCGGCGAACTGGTTCGAGCGCGAAGCGTTCGACCTCTACGGCATCATCTTTGAAGGTCACCAGGACCTGCGCCGCATCCTGACGGATTACGGTTTCATCGGCCACCCGATGCGCAAGGACTTCCCCGTGTCGGGGCACGTCGAGATGCGCTACGACGCCGAGACCCGCCGTGTGGTGTACCAACCGGTCACCATCGAGCCCCGCGAGATCACCCCCCGCGTGGTCCGCGAGGACAACTACGGCGGCCTGCACTGAGCCTGGGATTCCGTCATGGCAGACATCAAGAATTACACCCTGAACTTCGGCCCGCAGCACCCGGCCGCGCACGGCGTGCTGCGCCTTGTGCTGGAACTGGACGGCGAAGTCATCCAACGTGCCGACCCGCACATCGGCCTGCTGCACCGCGCCACCGAGAAGCTGGCCGAGCAGAAGACCTTCATCCAGTCGCTGCCCTACATGGACCGGCTGGATTACGTGTCGATGATGTGCAACGAGCACGCTTACTGTCTGGCCGCCGAGCGGCTGCTGGGCATTGAGGTGCCGCTGCGGGCGCAGTACATCCGCGTGATGTTCGCGGAGATCACCCGTTTGCTGAACCACCTGCTGTGGATCGGCGCGCACGGCATCGACTGCGGCGCGATGAACATTCTGATCTACGCGTTCCGCGAGCGCGAGGATCTGTTCGACCTGTACGAAGCGGTGTCCGGCGCGCGCATGCACGCGGCCTACTTCCGTCCGGGCGGTGTGTACCGCGACCTGCCGGACAGCATGCCGCAGTACCAGGCCAGCAAGATCCGCAACGAACGTGCGATCAAAAAGCTCAACGAGAACCGTCAAGGGTCGATGCTCGACTTCATCGACGACTTCTGCGCGCGCTTCCCGAAGAACGTCGACGACTACGAGACGCTGCTGACCGACAACCGCATCTGGAAGCAGCGCACGGTGGGCATCGGCGTGGTCTCGCCCGAGCGCGCCCTGAACCTCGGTTTCTCCGGTCCCATGTTGCGTGGCTCCGGGGTCGCCTGGGACCTGCGCAAGACCCAGCCGTACGACGTCTACGCGAACATGGATTTCGATGTTCCGGTGGGCAAGAACGGCGATACCTACGACCGCTACCTGGTGCGCGTGGCCGAGATGCGTCAGTCCAACCGCATCATCCAGCAGTGCTCGGCCTGGCTGCGGGCCAACCCGGGTCCGGTGATCACCGAGAACCACAAGGTGGCGCCGCCCAAGCGGGTCGAGATGAAGTCCAGCATGGAAGAGCTGATCCACCACTTCAAGCTCTTCACCGAAGGCTTCCACGTGCCCGAAGGCGAGGCCTATGCCGCCGTCGAGCATCCGAAGGGCGAATTCGGCATCTACATGGTCAGCGACGGCGCCAACAAGCCGTACCGCCTGAAGATCCGGGCCCCTGGCTTTGCCCACCTTGCCGCGCTCGACGAAATGGCGCGCGGCCACATGATTGCCGACGCCGTGGCGGTGATCGGCACCATGGACATCGTGTTTGGCGAGATCGATCGATGACACTTTCTGACGCCACCAAGGCACGCTTCGCGAAGGAAGTGGCCAAGTACCCCGCGGACCAGGCGCAATCGGCCGTGATGGCCTGCCTGTCCATCGTGCAGCAGGAGCAGGGCTGGGTGTCTCCGGACGCTGAGGCCGCCATTGGCGACTACCTGGGCATGCCGGCCATCGCGGTGCACGAGGTCACCACCTTCTACAACATGTACAACCAGCAGCCGGGCGGCAAGTACAAGCTGAACGTCTGCACCAACCTGCCGTGCCAGCTGCGCAATGGCCAGCAAGCCCTGGAACACCTGTGCGAGAAGCTGGGTGTCGAGGATGGCGGCACGACCGCCGATGGCCTCTTCACCGTGGCCAAGTGCGAGTGCCTGGGCGCCTGCGCCGATGCGCCGGTGATGCTGGTGAATGACCGCCAGATGCTGAGCTACATGAGCAACCAGAAGCTCGACGAGATGATCGAACTGATCCGCTCCGAAGCAGGAAAGGCGGCGTGACGATGGCACTCGATCTTTCCCGTTTCCAGGCGACCGGTCTGGAAACCTGTTTCCATGACCGTCACATCACGCCTCAGATCTACGCGGGTCTGAACGGCTCCAACTGGCATCTGAGCGACTACGTCGAGCGCGGTGGCTACCAGGCCCTGCGCAAGATCCTGGGCAAGGACGGCGGTGAAGGCCTGAGCCAGGATCAGGTCATTGCCGAGGTGAAGGCCTCCGGCCTGCGTGGCCGTGGCGGTGCGGGCTTTCCCACCGGCCTGAAGTGGAGCTTCATGCCGCGGACCTTCCCGGGGCAGAAGTACCTGGTCTGCAATTCCGACGAGGGCGAGCCGGGCACCTGCAAGGACCGTGAGATCCTGCGGCACAACCCGCACATCGTGATCGAAGGCATGGCCATCGCAGCCTATGCGATGGGCATCAGCCAGGGCTACAACTACATCCACGGCGAAATCTTCGAGGTGTACGAACGCTTCGAGGCCGCTCTGGAAGAGGCTCGCGCGGCCGGTCTGCTGGGTGACAACATCCTGGGCAGCGGCTTCAGCTTCAACCTGCATGCCCACCATGGTTTTGGCGCCTACATTTGTGGCGAGGAAACCGCGCTGCTGGAGTCGCTGGAAGGCAAGAAGGGGCAGCCTCGTTTCAAGCCGCCGTTCCCGGCCAGCTTCGGTCTGTACGGTAAGCCGACCACGATCAACAACACCGAGACCTTCGCCGCGGTGCCCTGGATCATCCGCAACGGCGGGCAGGCCTACCTGGCGTGCGGCAAGCCCAACAACGGCGGAACCAAGATCTTTTCGATGGTTGGGGACGTCGAACGCCCGGGCAACTACGAGATCCCGATGGGCACGCCGTTCTCCAAGCTGCTGGAGCTGGCGGGCGGCGTGAAGGGCGGCAAGAAGCTCAAGGCCGTGATTCCGGGCGGCTCTTCCGCGCCGGTGCTGCCGGCCTCCATCATGATGGACTGCACGATGGACTATGACGCCATCAGCAAGGCCGGCTCGATGCTCGGGTCGGGCGCGGTGATCGTGATGGATGAGACCCGCTGCATGGTCAAGAGCCTGCTGCGTTTGTCCTATTTCTATGCTCACGAGTCCTGCGGGCAGTGCACGCCCTGCCGCGAAGGCACCGGCTGGCTGTGGCGCGTGGTCGATCGCATCGAGCACGGCCAGGGCCGTCCTGAGGACCTGGCGCTGCTGGACAGCGTGGCTGGCAACATCATGGGGCGCACGATCTGTGCGCTGGGCGATGCGGCTGCCATGCCGGTGCGCGGCATGCTGAAGCATTTCCGTGACGAGTTCGCGTACCACGTCGAACACAAGACCTGCATGGTCCCGGCCTACGTCTGAGCGGGGCACACACGATATGTTGGAAATCGAACTCGACGGCAAGAAAGTCTCGGTGCCCGAAGGCAGCATGGTGATGCATGCGGCCGATGCGACCGGGACCTACATCCCGCACTTTTGCTACCACAAGAAGCTGTCCATCGCGGCCAACTGCCGCATGTGTCTGGTGGATGTGGAGAAGGCGCCCAAGCCGATGCCGGCCTGCGCCACGCCCGTGACCCAGGGCATGGTGGTGCGCACCAAGAGCGACAAGGCCGTGGCCGCCCAGAAGGCGGTGATGGAATTCCTGCTCATCAACCACCCGCTGGACTGTCCGATCTGCGACCAGGGCGGCGAATGCCAGCTGCAGGATCTGGCCGTGGGCTACGGCGGCGGCGCTTCGCGCTATGCCGAAGAAAAGCGCGTGGTGTTCCACAAGAACGTCGGGCCGCTGATCTCCATGGAGGAGATGAGCCGCTGCATCCACTGCACCCGTTGCGTCCGTTTCGGCCAGGAAGTGGCCGGCGTGATGGAGCTGGGCATGCAGAACCGCGGTGAGCATTCCGAGATCACGACCTTCGTTGGTCGGACGGTGGATTCGGAGCTGTCCGGCAACATGATCGACCTGTGCCCGGTCGGCGCGCTGACCAGCAAGCCGTTCCGCTATAGCGCCCGCACCTGGGAGCTGTCGCGCCGCAAGAGCGTCAGCCCGCACGATTCCACCGGCGCCAACCTGATCGTTCAGGTCAAGAACCACGAGGTGATGCGGGTCGTTCCGTTCGAGAACGAGGACGTCAACGAATGCTGGCTGGCCGACCGGGACCGTTTCAGCTACGAGGCCCTGAACAGCGAACAGCGTCTGACCGCGCCGATGATCAAGCAGGGCGGCCAGTGGGTGACGGTGGACTGGAACACCGCCCTGGGCTATGTGGCCGATGGCCTGAAGCGGGTCAAGGCCGAGTTCGGCGCGGCCGGCATCGGCGCCCTGGGTTCGGCCCACAGCACGGTGGAAGAGCTGCATCTGCTGGCCAAGCTGGTGCGCGGCCTGGGCAGTGACAACGTCGACCACCGCCTGCGCCATGCCGACTTCACGGCCGGGCAGGGGGCCCGCTGGCTGGGGACGTCGATCGCTTCGCTGTCCTCGCTGGACCGGGTGTTCGTGGTCGGCTCGTTCCTGCGCAAGGACCATCCGCTGTTCGCTCAGCGCATCCGCCAGGCGGTGCGTCATGGCGCCCAGCTGTTCAGCCTGAACGCCACGCACGACGATTGGGCCATGCCGCTGAAGGGCACGCTGACCGCGGCGCCGTCGGCCTGGGTCCAGGCGCTGGCCGACGTCGCCGGTTATGTGGCTTCGGCCAAGGGTCTGGCCGCTCCCGCGACCGCCCTGGTGTCCGCCGAGGCGGAAGCTGTGGCGCAGTCCCTGCTGTCGGGCAGCCAGAAGGCCATCCTGCTGGGCAACGCCGCGGCGCAACACCCGCAGGCCTCGTCGCTGTTGGCCCTGGCCAACTGGATTGGCGAGCAGACCGGGGCGACGGTGGGCTATCTCACTGAAGCCGCCAACACGGTGGGGGCCCAACTGGTGGGCGCCGAGCCGCGCGATGGCGGCCTGAACGCCGGCCAGATGCTGACCCAGCCGATGAAGGCGCTGCTGCTGCTGAACACCGAGCCGGTGCTGGACGCGGCGGATGGTGCTGCGGCGCAGGCTGCGCTCGAAGGCGCCGGGCTGGTGGTGGCTCTGACGTCCTTCAAGGACGCCGCAGTGCCCAATGCCGACGTGTTGCTGCCGATTGCGCCGTTCACCGAAACCGGTGGCGCTTTCGTGAACGCCGAAGGGCGTGTGCAAAGTTTCCATGGCGTCGTGCAGGCCAAGGGTGAGACCCGTCCGGCCTGGAAGGTGCTGCGTGTGCTGGGCAACCTGCTCGGCCTGCCCGGTTTCGAGCAGGAGACGGTCGAAGAGGTTCGCGCCGAAGCGCTGGGCGATGTGGCTGCCTTGGCCTCGCGCCTGAGCAATGCGGTGCAGGCGTCCTTCGCACCGGCTGCGGCGCCGGCCGGTCTGCAGCGTCTGGCCGATGTGCCGCTCTACAGCGCAGACAGCCTGGTGCGCCGGGCACCTTCGCTGCAGCGTACCCACGACGCCGCCGCGCCGGTGGCCAGTCTGCCGTCGGCCCTCTGGCAGCAGCTGGGTCTGGCCGAAGGGGCCAAGGTCCGTGTCAGCCAAGGCGCCCACGCCGTGGTGCTGCCGGCCCGTGAAGACCGCCACCTGGCGGCCGACACGGTCCGCGTGCCGGCCGGGCATCCCGATACCGTCGCGCTGGGCGCGATGTTCGGCACGTGCGCCTGTCGTTCTACAAGAAGCTGGCCACCG
>JAYSCA010000075.1:0-8761 GCA_041915165.1 Ideonella sp. | reverse complement strand
GGCGATGAGCTGCGCTTTCTGCCCCAGCACCCCTACCTGCCGCTGGGCGACCTGCGCAGCCAGCTGCTCTACCCCGAGCTGGAGCGCGACATCTCCGAAGCCGAGCTGCTGGAAATGCTGCGCCGGGTGCAGCTGCCCGATCTGGCCGAGCGGGTCGGTGGGCTGGACGCCGTCTGCGACTGGGCCAAGCTGCTGTCCACCGGCGAGCAGCAGCGGCTGGCCTTTGCCCGGATGCTGATCGCCCACCCGCGCTACGCGGTGCTGGACGAGGCCACCAGCGCGCTCGATGCCGTCAACGAGGCGGTGCTCTACCGGCAGCTGGAAGGGCTGTCGATCACGCCGATCAGCGTCAGCCACCACCCGGGGCTGCGGGCCTACCACCGCTGGGTGCTGGAACTGCAGGGCGACGGGGCCGGCGGCTGGCGGCTGCTGCCAGCCGAGGGCTATGAGTTCCCGTCCTGAGGACGCTCAGGCCTGCGGGGGCGCGGTGTCGACAAAGCTCTGGCGGGTGGCCAGCTTGTCGTAGAGGCGCTGCAGGTTGGGGTGGTCGGTGCGCCAGTCCAGCTCGGGGAAGCGGAAGTCCAGGTACCCCAGGGCCACCCCCACCGCGATGTCGGCCAGCGAGATGTGCGTGCCGGCATTGGCACAGAAGGCCTTCTCGCCCAGGCCGCGGCTCATGGCCTGCAGCGCAGAGTGGATCTTGACCATCTGACGGTCGATCCAGGCCTGGCTGCGCTCACCCTCGGCGCGGCCGGACCAGGTCTGCTCCAGGCGGGCGGCCACGCTGGCGTCCAGCACGCCGTCGGCCAGGGCTTCCCAGGTGCGCACCTCGGCGCGCTCACGCCCGGTGGCCGGGATCAGCTTGCCCACCGGCGAGAGCATGTCCACGTACTCGACGATCACGCGCGAGTCGAACACCGCCTCGCCGCCTTCCATCACCAGGCAGGGCACCTTGCCCAGCGGGTTGGAGGCCAGGATGTCATCCCGGCCCCAGACGTCCTCCAGCGCGAACTGGTAGTCCAGCTTTTTTTCCGCCAGCACGACACGCACCTTGCGGACGTAGGGACTGGTGAGGGAGCCGATCAGTTTCATGCGAAGAATCAAGGAAAGCTTGGCTGGCGATTCTAGCCAAGCGTGCGCCCCCGCCCGTCCACACCAGGGCGGAAGTCCCCTCGTAAAATGGCGGGCTTCGCGCGCATCCCGGCGCCGCGGCTTGCCTGAGCTCTTTTGCCATGACGATTTCCACCCTGATGGCCCTGTCCCCGCTGGACGGCCGCTACGCTGCCAAGGTCAACGCCCTGCGCCCCCTGCTGTCCGAATACGGCCTGATGCACCGCCGCGTGCAGGTCGAAATCGAATGGCTGATCGCCCTGTCGGATGCCGGCCTGGATGGTTTCGCCCCTCTGTCCGAGGCCGCCCGCGGCCTGCTGCGCGGCCTGATCGCCCGCTTCTCCGAAGCCGACGCCCAGGGCATCAAGGACATCGAGAAGACCACCAACCACGACGTGAAGGCGGTCGAGTACTGGCTGAAGTCGCGCGTCGAGCACGACCCCGAGCTGAAGGCGGTGAGCGAGTTCATCCACTTCGCCTGCACCAGCGAAGACATCAACAACACCAGCCACGCGCTGATGCTCAAGGCCGCGCGCGGCGAGGTCATCCTGCCGGCGCTGGACGGCCTGCTGGCCACGCTGACCGGCCTGGCCCAGCGCTTTGCCGCCATCCCGATGCTCAGCCGCACCCACGGCCAGACCGCCAGCCCGACCACCGTCGGCAAGGAACTGGCCAACGTGGTGGCCCGCCTGACGACCGCCCGCGCCCGCATCGCCGAGGTGAAGCTGCTGGCCAAGATGAACGGCGCGGTGGGCAACTACAACGCCCACTCCATCGCGTACCCGGACAAGGACTGGGAGTCCTTCTCGCGCAACGTGGTCGAGAACAGCCTGGGCCTGACCTTCAACCCCTACACCATCCAGATCGAGCCACACGACTACATGGCCGAGCTGTTCGATGCGGTGACCCGCACGAACACCATCCTGATCGACTTCTCGCGCGATGTCTGGGGCTACATCTCGCTGGGCTACTTCAAGCAGAAGCTCAAGGAAGGCGAAGTCGGCTCCTCGGCCATGCCGCACAAGGTCAACCCGATCGACTTCGAGAACGCCGAGGGCAATTTCGGCCTGGCCAACGCGGTGCTGAGCCACCTGAGCCAGAAGCTGCCGATCAGCCGCTGGCAGCGCGACCTGACCGACTCCACGGTGCTGCGCAACATGGGCGTGGCGCTGGGCTACGCCCTGCTGGGCTACGACAGCCTGGCCCGCGGCCTGGGCAAGCTGGAGCTCAACGAGGCCGCCCTGGCCGCCGACCTGGACCACGCCTGGGAAGTGCTGGCCGAGGCCATCCAGACGGTGATGCGCCGCCACGGTCTGCCCAAGCCCTACGAGCAGCTCAAGGCCTTCACCCGCGGCAAGCCGATGACGCGCGAGCTGATCCAGGGCTTCATCGCCGACCTGGCCCTGCCCCAGGCCGAAAAGGACCGCCTGCTGGCCATGACGCCGGGCGACTACACCGGCCAGGCCGCCCGCCTGGCGCGCCGTATCGGCAGCTGAGACGCCCCCGCGCGAGGGTGAAGAATCCCCCCTCGCGCGGCATGGCCCCCCGTAAAATCGAGGTATGCATTTCACCGCCCAGCTGGCCCAGGCCAGCCTCCGCCACGATTCCTTGCTGTGCGTGGGACTGGACCCGGACCCGGCCCGGTTTCCGGCCGGCCTGCAGGGCGATCCCCGCCGGATCTTTGAGTTCTGCGCCCGCATCGTGGACGCCACCAAGGATCTGGTGAATGCCTTCAAGCCCCAGATCGCCTACTTCGCCGCCCACCGGGCGGAGGATCAGCTCGAACAGCTGATGGCCTACCTGAAGCGGGTGGCCCCCGAGGTGCCCGTCATCCTGGACGCCAAGCGCGGCGACATCGGCTCCACCGCCGAGCAGTACGCCCGCGAGGCCTTCGAGCGCTACCAGGCCGACGCCGTCACGCTCTCGCCCTACATGGGCTTCGACTCGATCGAGCCCTACCTGAAGTACGAGGGCAAGGGCCTGATCCTGCTGTGCCGCACCTCCAACCCCGGTGGCAGCGACCTGCAGTTCGAGACCCTGGCCAACGGCGACCGCCTGTTCGAGCAGGTGGCCAAGCTGGCCGCCGGCCGCTGGAACCGCGACGGCCGCCTGGGCCTGGTGGTGGGCGCCACCTTCCCGCAGGAGCTGGCCCGGGTGCGCGAACTGGCCCCGACGCTGCCGCTGCTGATCCCCGGGGTCGGCGCCCAGGGCGGCGATGCTGCCGCCACTGTGCAGGCAGCCTGGCGACCGGACGGACCGATCATCGTCAACTCCTCGCGCGCCGTGCTCTATGCCGGTGGCGGCGAGGACTATGCGCAGCAGGCGCGCCGGGTGGCCCTGGCCACCCGGGACGCGCTGAACGCGGCGCGGCCCGACTGACCATGGCCGGCGGTCTGGGCGAGCCTCTGCCTGCGCCATGACCCGACCCATCCCGCCCCATCCCCGCGCCACCCGGCGTGCCGGCATCGCCACCGGCCTGGGCCTCGGCCTGCTGACCGCCGGCGTCTGGCTGGCCTGGCCGGCCGAGGGCTTCACCGGCTGGCGCCTGCTGACCACGCTGGTCACCGGAGGGCTGCTGGGCGGCGCCTGGGGCCACTGGGTGCAGCGGCGACTGGCACACGATGTCGACCCGGCCTGGCAACCCACCCTGATCGCCCCGGACGGCGCCGACGCACCGCCCCCGGCCGAGGCCACCGGCCCCTTGGGCGCCCTGCGGGGGGATGCGCTGTTCGATTCATTGACGCTGCCCCTGATCGCCCACCGGGGGGCCCGCATCGTGGCGATCAACCCGGCCGCCCTGGCCCTGCTGGGCCTGGCCGACCGGTCGGCCGAACCGCCGCAGGAGCTGCCCGAGCTGTTCGCCGCCGGCGCGCCCCGCGAACGGGTGATGCGCCAGCTGGCGGAGCTGTCCCAGCCACCCGCCCCCGGCACCGAGCACCCGCCCGGCTCCTGCAACGTGCTGATGGTGGGCAACGGCGCCTCCCAGGTGATGCAGCTGCGCACGCTGCACGTGCCGCTGCTGGGCCCCCAGGGCATGGTGTCGTGGCTGATCCCCACCGAAAGCGCGCTGGGCCACGCGATGTCGTCCTCCCAGGCCCTGCTGGCCCACCTGGTGGCCACCAGCCCGGACGCGATCACGCTGACCGACCTGAGCAGCGGCTGCTATGCGCTGGTCAACCCCACCTTCGAGCGCCTGACCGGCTACCAGGCCGACGAGGTGCTGGGGCGGCCCTCCTCGGCCATCGACATCTGGTTCGACCCGCAGGACCGCCACCGCCTGGTGCAGGCCCTGCAGCAGCAGCCCACGGCCCAGAACCTGCCCGCAACCTTCCGCATGCGCAACGGCGCGTTGCTGCGCATGCAGCTCTCGGCCTCGCGCTTCACCCACGAGGGCCTGGAATACCTGGTGATCAGCGCCCGCGATGTCACCCAGTCCGAGCAGCTGCGGCGAGAGTACGAGGCCGTGCTGGACACCGCGCTGTTCGGCATCGCGGTCACCCGGGACGCCCACTTCCAGATGGTCAACCCGCGCTTCGAGGCCATGCTGGGCTGGCCGCCCGGCCGGCTGCGGGGCCAGCACGCCAGCCAGGTCTGGCCCACCGTGGCCGAACACGCGGCCATCCGGGCCCGGCTGCTGCCCCTGCTGGAGGCCGGCGAGCACATCGACGAGGAAGTCCGGCTCAAGCGCCGCGATGGCAGCCTGGTGCTGTGCCGCCTGCTGGCCCAGGCCCTCTACCCCGCGCACGGCGAACAGGCCGGCATCCTCTGGATGGCCGAGGACATCACCGAGCGGCGCCAGATGGACCAGGACCTGGCCCGGGCCCGCGACGACGCCGAGTCGGCCAACCGGGCCAAGAGCGCCTTCCTGGCCAACACCAGCCACGAGCTGCGCACCCCGCTCAACGCGCTGCTGGGGCTGGCCCGGCTGGCGCGCGACCCCGGCGTGGACGAGCTGCGCCGGCGCGAGTACATCGAAAAGATCAGCGACAGCGCCGAGACCCTCTCGGCCATCATCTCCGACATCCTGGATCTGTCCAAGATCGAGGCCGGCAAGATGCACCTGGACCAGCTGCCCTTCCGCCTGGACGGGCTGCTGCAGAACCTGCACGAGGCCTATGGCGCGCTGGCCGACACCAAGGGCCTGACCCTGCGCCTGCAACGCGACCCGGCCGTGCCGGAGGTGGTGATCGGCGATCCGATGCGGGTGCGGCAGGTGCTCAGCAACTACCTGAACAACGCCCTGAAGTACACCGCCACCGGCGGCATCGTGCTGTCGGTGCGCGTGCTGCACGGCCCGGTGCTGCGCTTCGAGGTGCTCGACACCGGCCCCGGCATCCCGCTGGAAGCCCAGCCGCGGCTGTTCACGCCCTTCACGCAGGTCGACGGCTCGCTCAACCGGCGTGTCGGCGGCACCGGCCTGGGCCTGTCGATCTGCCGCGAACTGGCCCAGCTGATGGGCGGCGAGGTCGGCGTGCTGAGCGAGCCCGGCCACGGCAGCTGCTTCTGGGCCGAGCTGCCCCTGCCGGCCGCCACCGACATTGAGCTGGACAGCACCACCGGCAGCGACGGGCTGGACCCGATCCAGGGTGCCCGGGTGCTGATGGTCGAGGACAACCCGGTCAACATGATGATCTCGGTCGCCCTGCTGGAGCAGTGGGGGGCCGTGGTCGAGCAGGCCCAGGACGGCCTGGCCGCGATCGAGGCGGTGACCCGGGCCCACGAAGGTGGGCACCCCTTCGACCTGGTGCTGATGGACGTGCAGATGCCCGGCATGAGCGGCCACGAGGCCACGCGCGAGCTGCGCAAGCGTTTCCCTCCGACCGAGCTGCCCATCGTCGCCCTGACGGCCGCCGCGCTGGTGTCGGAGCGGGACGAAGCCCTGGCCGAGGGCATGAACGACTTCCTGACCAAGCCCATCGACCCGCACCGGCTGCGGGCCACGCTGGTGCGTCAGCTGCGGCTGCTGGACGCCCAGCGGCCCTCCAGTCCCGCCGCCTGAGCCCCGCTCAGCACACCGCCTGGCTGCGGCCGCGCGCGAAGACCCGCAGCTCGCCGGGCGCGAACGGCGTCCAGACCTCGTCCTGGGTCAGCGGCTCGGTGGCGATCACCGCCACCCGGTCGTGCGGCGTGGTGAGCTGGGCGAAGTCCACGCTCAGGTCCTCGTCGCGCAGCCGCGCCTGGCCGAAGGGGTGCTGGCGCTCCACCCAGTGCAGATGGGTCGAGCCATGCGCCCACAGCGCCTGCCCGTTGGACAGCAGCATGTTGAAGGTGCCGTGGCGGTGCAGGCGCGGCATCAGCTCGGCCAGCGTGCAGGAGAGCTCGTCGATCGCCGGCACGCCGGCATGGGCCTTGGCCAGTTCCTGCATCAGCCAGCAGAAGGCGCGTTCGCTGTCAGTGTCCCCCACCGGGCGGAAGGCGCCATGCAGGCGCGGGTGGAAGTCCACTAGGTTGCCGTTGTGTGCGAACACCCAGTAGCGGCCCCAGAGCTCGCGCTGGAACGGGTGGGTGTTCTCCAGCGCCACCCGGCCCTGGGTCGCCTTGCGAATGTGAGCGATCACATTCTCACTGCGGATCGGGTAGCGCTTCACCAGTTCGGCCACCGGCGAATGGCGCGCGCTGTGGTGGTCCACGAACAGGCGCACGCCCTTGTCCTCGAAGAAGCCGACGCCAAAGCCGTCCTTGTGCTCCTCGGCCCGGCAGGCCAGGCCGGTGAAGCTGAACATCACGTCGGTCGGCGTGTTGGCATTCATGCCCAGCAGTTGGCACATGACAGGGTTCCTCGCGAGGGTTCAGCGCATCGGCAGCATCAGCCGCAGCAGCCCGCGAGCGCTGACCAGCTGGGCCGGGTTGGTGGTCTCCTCCAGCACGCCGGCCATGCGCCGGCGCAGCCCGGCGCTGTGACGGGCCCGCCAGATCACCAGATCGGCCAGCCAGGGGTGGGCGTTGATGCGGTTGGCCTTTTCGTAGAGGTCAAAACGCGGCTTGAGCGCCGTCAGGCTGTCCTCGTAGCGCTGACGCACCTCGGCCACCGTGCCCCCCGCGGCCAGTGCCTGTGCGGCCCGCATGCCCGTCTCCAGCGCCTTGCCAATGCCTTCGCCGGTGAAGGAATAGGTGCTGCCGGCCGCCTCGCCGGTCACCAGCACACCCGGTGCGCTCCAGTGCGCCCCCTCCAGCGTGCAGCGCAGCGGTGCGCCCTTGGGCTCGCTCACCCACTCGCCCCCCTCCACCAACGCACGCGCCGTGGCATGGTGGCGGCAGAAGGCTTCGAACACGCGACGCAGGTTGACCTCCTGCTTGGCCCCGCGGCCATCGGCCAGCGTGGCGTGGCTGTGGGCGATGCCGACCCCGATGTTGAACACGCCCTCCGGCCCGGGAAAGATCCAGCCGTAGCCGGGCCGCAGGCTGTGGTGCCAGACCACCTCCATCGTCTGCAGCCGCTCGGCCATCGCCGGATGGCGGATGTAGCCCCGCAAGGCCACGCCGCTGGGCACCCGACGCCGGCACAGCCCGGCGGCCAGCAGGGCCTGGGGCACCGCGCCGGTGGCCAGCACCACCCAGCGGGCGGAAATCTCGTGCACCGCATCGCCCTGGTGCAGCATCGCCCCCACGGCCTGGCCGGTGTCATCCTGCAGCAGGCCCTCGAAACGCCAGGGGGCCTGAAAGTCGGCACCCGCCGCGATCGCAGCGTCCACCAGGATCTGGTCGAGCTCGCGCCGGGGCAGCACGGCCAGCCGGGCGGGAATCTCCACCCGCCCCCCCCGCGGCCCGATGCAGGCCACCCGGTCCACGGGCCGGGCCGCGGCCATCACCCGATCCAGCACCCCCAGCCGGGCCAGCGCGGCGTGGGCGTCGGGAATCAGACCATCGCCACACACCTTCTCTCGCGGGAAGGTCAGCTGGTCCACCAGGCACACCTGTCGGCCGGCCCGCGCCAGCATCTGGGCGCAGGCCGCCCCGGCCGGTCCGGCCCCCACCACCAGTACGTCGCAGCTCGCTGGCAAACTCATGCCGACGATTGTAGGGAGGCGTGTGCAATCCACCGACGCACGCGCTAGCCTTGATGCGCGTCAAGCCGGAAACCTCCGCGCCCCCGCACCATGACGAACAGAAGGAGACTGACATGACCACCGCTCTCACCGCCGCCCAACGGGCTGAACTGGGTGTTTTGCTGAAGGAACGTCTGGCCACGCTGGAAGACACCCTGGCCGCCCAAGAAGGGGGACTGAGCCGGGTTGACGCGGCTGCCGAACTGCTGGAGCAAAACCGCGAGGACGGCACGCAGCGCAACGCCGACCGCGAAGTGGCCCAGCAGCGCACCGACACCGACCACCAGGAACTGGGGTTGGTGCGGCAGGCGCTGCAACGGCTGGAGACGCCCAGCTACGGGCTGTGCCTGCAATGCGGCCAGCCGATCAGCTGGTCGCGCCTGAAGGCCGAACCCTGGACCCTGCACTGCGTCACCTGTGAACGCACCCATGACCAGGCCCCGGCCCAGCCGGCCAGCCTGTGACCCGCCCACACCCCGTCAAACACGACAACGATTCACCGAGGAACTGACACCATGACCACTTACCACGCCGTCGTCTGGATGGACCAGAAGGAAGCCCATGTGATGCACTTCGACGCCGAGGCCATGCAGGCCGAGCGCGTG
>JAYSCA010000074.1:0-8774 GCA_041915165.1 Ideonella sp. | reverse complement strand
CGCCCAAGCTGCCGCGCATCGCCGTCGAGGCCGGCGTGACCGACTTCTGGTGGAAGTACGGCTGCGCCGCCGTGGTGGGCCTGGACCGCTTCGGCGAATCCGCCCCGGCCGGCGAGCTGTTCAAGCTGTTCGGCTTCACCGCCGAGAACATCGCGCTGACCGTGCGCAAGGTGCTGGCCAAGTAAGCCATCGCCGATCACTTCCGCTGTTCCTCACTTCCTTACTGACTCGGAGAGACCACGATGACCATCAAGATCGGTATCAACGGCTTCGGCCGCATCGGCCGCATGGTGTTCCGCGCTGCGGTGCAGAACTTCGCTGACGACATCGAAGTCGTCGGCATCAACGACCTGCTGGAGCCCGACTACCTGGCCTACATGCTCAAGCACGACAGCGTGCACGGCCGCTTCCAAGGCACCGTGGCGGTCGAGGGCAACACCCTGGTGGTCAACGGCAAGAAGATCCGCCTGTCGGCCGTCAAGGACCCGGCCGAGCTGAAGTGGGACGAGGTCGGCGCTGACGTGGTGATCGAATCCACCGGCCTGTTCCTGACCAAGGAAACCGCCGAGAAGCACCTGAAGGCCGGCGCCAAGAAGGTGATCATGTCGGCCCCGTCCAAGGACGACACCCCGATGTTCGTCTACGGCGTGAACGACAGCAGCTACGCTGGCGAGGCCATCATCTCCAACGCCTCGTGCACCACCAACTGCCTGGCGCCCGTGGCCAAGGTGCTGAACGACACCTTCGGCATCAAGCGTGGCCTGATGACCACCGTGCACGCCGCCACCGCCACCCAGAAGACCGTGGACGGCCCGTCCAACAAGGACTGGCGTGGTGGCCGCGGCATCCTGGAGAACATCATCCCCAGCTCCACCGGCGCTGCCAAGGCCGTGGGCAAGGTGATCCCCGAGCTGAACAAGAAGCTGACTGGCATGTCCTTCCGCGTGCCGACCTCCGACGTCTCGGTGGTCGACCTGACCGTCGAACTGAACAAGGAAGCCAGCTACGAGGACATCTGCGCCGCGATGAAGGCCGCCTCCGAAGGCGCGATGAAGGGCGTGCTGGGCTACACCGAGGACAAGGTGGTCTCCACCGACTTCCGCGGTGAGGCCCGCACCTCGGTGTTCGACGCCGATGCCGGCATCGCGCTGGACAAGACCTTCGTCAAGGTGGTGTCCTGGTACGACAACGAGTGGGGCTACTCGAACAAGTGCCTGGAAATGGCCCGCGTGATCGCCAAGTAAGCGCTGCCGACGGCAGGTCCGTCTGAGCCCGCGCCCCGGTGTCCTCGGATCCCGGGGCGTTTTTGTCTGGGTTGCCCACAAATGCGGTGCCGGGCGCTCGATTTGCACGATCGGACACGCGCCAGAAACCTCTCCAGGCCTAGACTTCACAGGGGTTCAGCGTGCGCGCCTGGGCACACGCATTCCCGCTGAGACGAGGTGAAAGCATGTTTCCGAAGCGTCTGTGGCTGGCCGCAGTGTCTGTCACGTTGGCTGTTCTGGCCCAGCCTGTCTTGCATGCCGAGACAGGGGCGGCGCGTCGGGCGCCCACGTCCCTGCCCGACAACGGTCGGGTCATCGTCAAGTACCGAGCGGATGCCAGCGTGCTGTCCGCGTCCACGCTGAGCACGGCCCAGTCCAGCCGCGGTGCCATCCCGGGGATCCAGGCGGCCAGCCGCATGGGCGCCCGGCTGGGGCTCACGCTGACCGATGGCCGCGCGTTGGGCGCGCGCACCCAGGTGCTGAAATCCGCCAGCCTGGGCAGCCAAGCGCTGGCCCAGCGGCTGGCCCAGGACAGCAATGTGGAGTGGGCGGTGGTGGACGGGCGCCGGTTCGTCACCGCAGCGCCCAACGACCCGCTCTACCCGGACAACCTGGCGGTCACGGTCAACAACCTGACCGCCGGGCAGTGGTATCTGCGGGCGCCGACCAGCACCTATGTCTCGGCCATCAATGCCCCCGGCGCCTGGAGCGTGACCCAAGGCAGCAGCGGCGTGGTCGTGGCGGTGCTGGACACCGGCGTCCGGCCGGAACATCCCGACTTGGCCGGCAAGTTGCTGTCGGGCTATGACTTCGTGTCGGATGCGGTGATCGCCAACGACGGGGATGGGCGCGACAGCGACCCCACCGACCCGGGGGACTGGGTGACCCAGGCGGAATCGAACGACGCGAACAGCGTGCTGTCGGGCTGCACGGTGGGGAACAGTTCCTGGCATGGCACCCATGTGGCGGGCCTCATCGGCGCGGCCACCGCCAATGGCATCGGCATGGCCGGGATCGCCCCCAATGTGATGGTCCTGCCCGTGCGGGTGCTGGGCAAGTGCGGCGGCTATGACTCCGACATCATCGCCGGCATGCAATGGGCCGCCGGCCTGAGCGTGCCAGGCGTGACCCCCAACAGCCATCCGGCCAAGGTGCTCAACCTGAGTCTGGGCTCCTCCGGCACCTGCACCCCGGCCTACGCCGAGGCGGTCAGTGCGATCAACGCCGCCGGCGCCGTGGTGGTGGCGGCGGCCGGCAATGACAGCCTGGGCGTGAACATCCCGGGCAACTGCAGCGGGGTGATCGCGGTGGGCGGGCTGCGCCATGCCGGCACCAAGGCGGGCTATTCCAGCCTCGGGTCTGCCGTCGCCCTCAGCGCGCCCGGGGGCAACTGCGGGACAGGCACCCTGTGCCAGTACGGGATCCTGACCGCCACCAACGCGGGCAGCACCACGGCCGGCACCAGCAGCTACACCAATGCGACCGACGACGCGATCGGCACCAGCTTTGCGACGCCGATGGTGTCGGGCGCCGCGGCCTTGATGTTCTCGGTGAACAGCAGCCTGTCTCCGGCCACCGTCAAGAGCCTGTTGCAGTCGAGCGCCCGGGCCTTTCCGACCACCGGCGCAGCGGACCGAACGGTCACCAGCTGCCAGGCTTCGGACGGCGTCACGATGCAGGAGGAGTGCTACTGCACCACCAGCACCTGCGGCGCCGGCATGCTTGATGCAGCGGCGGCTGTGAGCGCGGTGGCGGCTCAGGTCTATGCATTGCCTCAGCCCATAGCCGCCATCGTTGCGAATGGCAGTCGGTTGATGGTGGGGGAGGGTACTTCGCGGGACGGGAATCTTTCCAGTGCTGCCACGGGGGCCTCACTGAGCGCCTACGCCTGGCGCATTGTGGACGGCAGTGCGGTGGCTGCCATCACCGGAGATGCTAATGCATCGTCTGTGGCCATACAGGGCCTGTCGGGTGGCACGGCCACGTTGGCTTTGACGGTGACCGACAGCCTTGGCGGCAGCGCGACAACGACACAGTCGGTCACTGTGCTCCATCCTGTTCAGGCCGGAATCAGCGCCTCCAGCGCAACGCCGGAAGTCGGAGATACGGTTACTTTGGATGCCTCTGCTTCGACGGTTGATGCCTCCTTGTCTGTGGTCAGCTATGCATGGACGATCACGGAGGGAGCCGCGCTGGCCAGTTTCACCGGGGCCACGGATGGGACCATGGCGACGCTGAATGTGACAGGGGAAGGATCCATCGTGGTCCAGTTGACGGTCACCGACAATGCCGGGCAGACCTCGACCGTCACCCAGACTCTGACGGCAACAGCGCCTCACCATGGCGGAGGGGCTATGGCGCTCTGGTGGCAGGCCGGGCTGCTGGTCCTGGGCCTGATGCTGCGTCGCCGGTCGTTCTGAATCCCGCCGCGTTGCCCTGCCGGCGACGCCCGTTGAGCCAGGAAAAGGGGGCCAAAGGGGGGCCTCAGCCCCTTTTTTCACGTTTGAAGCGCTTGGGTTGCTCGCGGTCCTGCCGATAACCGTGTCAGGATCGGAGCGATGGCATGGGCAAGATGACTTGGCGACGACGCACGGCGGGGCTGTGCGTGACGATGGCGATGGTGACCCTGGGCGCGGGCAGCGCGCATGCGAGCGGCTTGCCCGTGCGCGGCTTCATCGTGCAGTTGCGCGATGCGCCAGCCAACCACCGGCCCCAGACGACGACCCAGTCCGCGCAGGCGGCGCAGCTGCGGCAGCAGGGCCAGTGGCGTCAGCGCTGGCAGCAGCTGGCCCAGGGCACCGGGCTGGACCGGGACGCCGGCTGGCGGCTGCAGGCCGTGGGCGCCTCGGCCCAGCGCCTGGCCTGGAACCACACCTTGACGGTGCAGGAGCAGCGTCTGTGGCAGGCCCGGCTGGCGGCGCGCCCCGAGGTGGCCTGGGTGGTACCGGACACGCTGGAGCCCGCGCTGCAGAGCGTCACCCCTGACGATCCTGGCTTTGCCGGCGAGACAGGCCAGTGGTGGCTGCAGCCCGTCAGTGGCAGCGACAGCCTGCCCCTGGCCGCCCGTCTGCGGGGGGTGCCGGGCATCCAGACCGCTTGGTCACGCACCACCGGCGACGCCGGGCCGGTGCTGGCGGTGCTGGACACGGGCATCACCGCCCACCCGGATCTGGCCGCCAGCCGCTGGCTGCCCGGCTTCGACATGGTGGCCGACTGGGACAGCAGCGCCGGGCGCGGCTATGCCAACGACGGTGACGGGCGCGATGCCGACCCCACCGATCCGGGCGACTGGGTGAGCCGCAGTGACCAGACCCTGGACGCCGGGCGCTATGGCGACTGCAGCGTGCAGTCCAGCAGCTGGCACGGCACCACGGTGGCCGGCATCATCGCCGCCACCAGCGGCAACGGCCTGGGCGTGGCCGGGGCCAACTGGGGCGTGCGCGTGCTGCCGGTGCGGGTGGCCGGCAAGTGTGGCGCCTCGGTCAGCGACATCGTGGATGGCATGCGCTGGGCGGCCGGGCTGGCGGTCTGCCAGCGCTGGACCGACAGCCAGGACCCGAATGGCTCCTGCACGCAGTGGGCGCCCACCAACCCGACGCCGGCGCGGGTCGTGAACATCAGCTTCGGCGGGGCGGCCGCCTGCAATGCGGCCTACCAGAGCGCGGTCGACGAGCTGTGGGCCAAGGGCATCCTGGTGGTGGCCGCGGGCGGCAATGACCACGGCGACCCCAGCCGGCCGGCCAACTGCACCCATGTGCTGGGCGTGGCGGCGCTCAACCGCGACGGCTTCAAGGCCAACTACTCCAACTTCGGCGCGGCCCTGGGCCTGGCCACCGTCGGGGGGGACGACACTGGCGGGCGCTGGGGCAGCCTGCTGGCCGACGGCGGGCTGCTGAGCCTGGGCAACGACGGTGGCACGGCCGCCGGGGCCGGCATCTACAACCGGCATGTGGGGACCAGCTTTGCTGCGCCGGTGGTCAGCGCCGTGGCCGCCCAGATGCTGACACTGGCGCCCACGCTGACCGCGACCGATCTCGTGAGAGGCTTGCAGGCCAGCGCCCGGCCGCATGTGCAGTCGGCCCTGATGGCGGCCTGCAGCAGCAGCAACCCGGGGCGCTGCCTGTGCACCACCGCGACCTGCGGCGCCGGCATCCTGGATGCCGATGAGGCGCTGCGCTGGGCCCAGGCCGCCGCCGCGGGGCTGAGCTACCAGGCGCCCAGCTGGCCGCAGGTGCTGATCGACAACGCCGAGTTGCGGCAGGCCGTGGCGCTGGGGCCGGACCGCGAGGCCGCCGCCGGGACCAGCACGACCACGGATGGAACGGCCAGCGCGGGCGGTGGCGGTGGGCTGGGCCTGGCCGAGCTGGCCGGCCTGGGGCTGTTGGTGGCCGCCGTGTCGCGGCTCAGGGCGCCTCGTCGCAGGGCTGCCAGCCTGGCGTCCCGTCGGCCGCGGCAGCACTGAGCTGGGCCGCCTGGGCGGCCGTCAGTGTCTCCACCCTCAGCAGGTGCAACCGCTTCGGGGCCACCAGGGTCTCGACCCGGGCGGTGCGGGCCCCCAGCCGGGCCACCTGGGCCTGGCGGGCCTGGGCCTCGTCCGGGCTGTTGAACTGGCCCAGCGACAGCGCCTGGTTCAGGCGGGGGCGGTTAGCGATTTCATCGCTGGCGATCTTCAGATTGCGCAGCTCCTCCTGCTTGCGCAGCATCGCCTCGCGGCTCTTGTAGGGGCCCATCACCACGGCCCAGCGGCCGGCGCTGTCCTGGGGATGGTCCTGCCATTGGTCACTCTTCAAGCCCAGCCCGGCCAGCTGGCGGGTGGCCTGGGCCAGGACGTCCTCGGCCAGCGGCCCGGTCTGCCGGCACACCCGCTCGGTCGGGGCGGCCGAGGCGCTGGCGGGGGTGGCCGCGGCCATGGCGCCCGAGGCCGCGGGGGGGACGACCCGCACGGCCTGCGGGTTGACCTGGCGGCTCAGTCGTTCGGGTTCGCGCTGGCTGTCCGGGCTGGGCAGGCCCAGGGCATGGGCCACGCTGGGCTGCCGCCAAGCCCACACCGCGACATTGGCCAGCAGCAGGACGATCAGCAGCGCACGTCGCATCGATCTCAGGCCGCCGGCACCGGGCGCACGCTCACCTCGCCGCTGACGATGCGGTGCAGGGTCCCCTCGCGGCGCACCAGCAGGGCGCCGTCCTCGGCCACGCCTTCGGCCTGGCCCTGCGGGCAGGCGGCGTCGGTGGTGGTCACGGTCTGGCCGCGCAGCAGGTCGCGCTGGGCGTAGTCGGCCACCAGGCCGGCAAAACCGTCCTGCTCAAAGCGCACCAGCATCCGGGCCAGCGCGGGCATCACCCGCGCCAGCACCGCCGGCGCGTCCAGACCCGGCAGGATCTCACTGACCGAGGCCACCGCTTCGGGCAGGCTCAGCGGGGTGATGTTCAGGCCGATGCCGATCACGGCCATGCGCTGGTCCGCCACCTGCAGGCCCTCGATCAGGATGCCGCCGAGCTTGCGGCCCCGTCCGGGCGCATCCAGCCGCCAGAGGTCGTTGGGCCATTTGACGCCGATGGCCTGGCCCTGCGGGTCCAGGGCCTGGGCCACGGCCAGGCCCACGGCCAGCGACAGGCCGGACCAGTCGGGCCGGCGGATCGGCAGGCTCAGCGAGAACGTCAGCGAGGCGCCGGGCAACGATTCCCAGCTGCGGCCCAGACGGCCCCGGCCCTGGGTCTGCTGTACCGCGACCAGCAGCGACGGCGCCAGGTCGCTGGTCCGCAGCGGCCGCCCCTGGGCGGCCACGGTCAGCTGGCGCAGGCGGTCCATCAGCGCGACGTTGGTCGAATCCAGCCGGTCCACCACCTCGATGGACAGGTCGGGCAGATCGCCCTGCAGCTCGTCCCACAGGGCGTGGATGCCCCAGACACTGTGGCGGTCCGCCGGAGAGGAAGAAGGGTGGGCAGTGGCCATGGTCGTCTCAGGGCCGGCGGGCGGGCCGGCGCTTGGGGCTGAGCATCGTGTGGCGGCAATGGGGGGCGCCGCAGCGGCACTCGTAGCGCTTCTTCAGCGCCGGGGTGTAACGCTCGTCGATGGTCAGCCCGTAGTCGTAGGAGAGCTCCTCGCCCGGGGCAATCGGGCGCAGGGCCTTGATGAAGACCCGGCCGTCGTCCGTTTCCTCGGCTTCGCAGTTCGGGTCGCAGGAATGGTTGATCCAGCGCGAGGCATTGCCGTCGTAGAGCGCGTCGATCACCTCGCCGGTGCGCAGCTGGAAATAGAAGGTGTGCTCGGGGTTGGCGGGGTCGTGCGGGTGGCGGCGCAGGGCCTCGTCCCAGTCGATGCGGTCCCCGGTGTATTCGATCAGCACCTCGCCCGGCTCGATGGGCTGCAGTGCGAACACGCCCTTGCCATGCACCCCGCTGCGGCGGACCTGGATGCGCCGCCCGGTGGCGGCGGGCGCGTGGCGCGGGGCTTTCGCTTGCGTGGCAGGCTTCATTGGGTACATTGAATTCATGAGCGCGCGTGCGCGTGTACGCGCGAGACGGGCTGATTGTAGGCATGGCCCGAGGCAGACCCGAGAGACACACGACACCGATGAGCAAGTCACTGATCATTGCGGAAAAGCCCAGCGTGGCGCAGGACATCGTCCGGGCGCTGACCCCCATGGTGGGCAAGTTCGAGAAACTGGCCGACCATTTCGAGAACGACCACTACGTCGTGACCTCGGCGGTGGGCCACCTGGTGGAGATCAAGGCACCCGAGGAATACGACGTCAAGCGCGGCAAATGGAGCTTCGCCCACCTGCCGGTGGTGCCGCCGCACTTCGACCTGGCGCCGATCGACAAGGCCAAGTCGCGCCTGCAGGCGGTGGTCAAGCTGGTCAAGCGCAAGGACGTGACCCGGCTGATCAACGCCTGTGACGCGGGGCGCGAGGGGGAGCTGATCTTCCGCCTGATCGTCCAGTACGCCGGGGGCGCCAAGGGGCCGATCGACAAGCCGATCCAGCGCCTGTGGCTGCAAAGCATGACGCCGCAGGCCATCCGGGACGGTTTCGAAAAACTGCGCAGCAACGAGCAGATGCTGGGCCTGGCGGACGCGGCGCGCAGCCGCTCCGAAGCCGACTGGCTGGTGGGCATCAACGGCACGCGTGCCATGACGGCCTTCAACTCGCGCGACGGCGGCTTCTTCCTGACCACCGTCGGCCGGGTGCAGACGCCCACGCTGTCGATCGTCGTCGAGCGCGAGGAGAAGATCCGCAAGCACGTGCCGCGCGACTACTGGGAGATCAAGGCCGAGTTCGGCGTGCAGGCTGGTCTGTACGAGGGCAAGTGGTTCGACCCGCGCTTCAAGAAGGACCCCGGCGACGCCGACAAGCGGGCCGACCGGCTCTGGAACGAGGCCGAGGCCAAGGCCATCGCCGAGGCCGTGCGTGGCCGCAGCGGCACCGTCACCGAAGAGGCCAAGCCCAGCAGCCAGGCCTGCCCGGGGCTGTACGACCTGACCACGCTGCAGCGCGAGGCCAACAGCCG
>JAYSCA010000073.1:0-8779 GCA_041915165.1 Ideonella sp. | reverse complement strand
GCGCCCCCCCAGCCGAGGCCGACTGGGCCCGCCCGCTGCTGCAGGCCAGCGTCTCCCGCGCCAGCCTGCAACTGACGCTGGGGACGGACGGCATCACGCTGACCCCCGAGGACGCGCGGGTGCATGCCGAGGTCCAGGGCCGGCCCCTGACCGGCCCCCTCACCCTGCCCTGGGACGCGGCCACGCACGGCCTGGTGATCCAGCTGGGCCGACGGGTGCTGCTGTGCCTGCACACCACCCGCGCACTGCCGGTCACGGCCGACCCCCAGCTGCTGGGCGTCAGCTCGGCGATGGAGACCTTGCGTCGGCAGGTGCGGCGCGTGGCCGCCTCGCCGCTGCCGGTGCTGATCCGGGGCGAGTCCGGCACCGGCAAGGACCTGGTGGCCCAAGCCCTGCACCGGCTGGGCCCGCGCGCCGCCGGCCCCTGGGTGACGGTGAACATGGCCACCCTCAGCGAGGGCCTGGCGGCGGCCGAGCTGTTTGGCGCCACCCGGGGCGCCTACACCGGCGCCCAGGTGGCCCGGACCGGGCTGTGGGCCCAGGCCGATGGCGGCAGCCTGTTCCTGGACGAGATCGGCGACTGCCCGCCCTCGGTCCAGCCGATGCTGCTGCGGGTGATCGAGAGCGGCGAGTTCCGCCCGGTCGGCGCGACCAAGCCGCTGGTCAGCCAGGCCCGGCTGATCGCCGCCACCGACCGGCCGCTGGAGAGCAGCGGCTTCAACCTGCCCCTGCTGCGGCGGCTGCAGACCTTCACGCTGGCCACCCCCGCGCTGCGCCACCGGCGGGAGGACCTGGGCGTGCTGGCCCGACAGGCCTGGCTGGCCACCGGCGCCGCGTTGGACAGCCTGGCCGAGGCGCCGACCGAGCTGGTGCGGGCCCTGTGCCTGCACGACTGGCCCGGCAATGTGCGCCAGCTGGAACAGGCCATGCGCCGCCTGGCGCTGGACCACTCGGCCGGCCTCTGGCCCTCGGTCGAAAGCCTGCTGGGCGAGCCGCTGCGGCTGCCCGGGGGCGCCCCACCGCCGTCATCAACGCGCCCGCCCGAACCCACCGCTCCGCCGCCCGAGGCGGCGCCGGCACCGGAACCGCCGGCCCCACGGGCCTGGCACAGCACCGCCGCGATCGACCGTGCCACCCTGCTGCAGGCCCTGGACGCCCATGGCTGGCAGCTCAAGGACGCCGCCGCCGCCCTGGGCATCTCCCGGCCCTCGATCTACAACCTGATGGCCCGGCTGCTGGACGCGCCCAACCCCGACACCCTGCCGGCCGAGCGACTGCAGGCCCTGCTGGCGCAGCCCGGCATCACGCTGGCCGAGATGGCGCGCGTGCTGCAGGTGCCGCGCGAAGCCCTGCGCCGGCGGCTGCGGGCCCTCGAGCTGCCGCGGCCGCCCGACGAGGGCTGACGCGCCCCGGCCCGCGCTAGACTGCCCTTCATCCCCTTGTTTCGCCCCGCACGCCCATGAGTGACCTCCCCGCCGACCTCTACACCGAACCGCGCGACATCGACGTCAACACCCTGGCCAACCTGGGCCCGCTGGCCCCGATGGCCGGCGTGTGGGAAGGCACCCGCGGCCTGGACGTGAAGCCCAAGGCCGAGGGGCCGAAGAAGCAGGCCTATGTCGAGCGCATCGAGCTGCAGCCGATCGACCCGCAGACCAACGGCCCGCAGCTGCTCTACGGGCTGCGCTACCACGTGCACGTCACCAAGCCCGACCAGGTCAAGACCTACCACGACCAGGTGGGCTACTGGCTGTGGGAGCCGGCCACCGGCGCCATCCTCCACACGCTGACGATCCCGCGCGGCGAGATCGCGATGGCCGGTGGCACCGCCGCGCCGGATGCGACCACGTTCGAGCTGACCGCCACCCAGGGCCTGGACACCTTCGGCATCTGCTCGGCCCCGTTCCTGAACGAAGCGTTCAAGACCACCTCGTTCCGCATCCAGGTGACGATCCACCCGGACGGCCGCTGGGGCTATGACGAGGACACGGTGCTGCAGATCCGCGGCCAGGCCGAGCCCTTCCACCACACCGACCGCAACCTGCTGCACAAGGTGGGTGAGCCCACGCCCAACCCGCTGTGGGCCGCGGCGCTGGCGAAGGCTTGACGCGCCCGGGATAATGGCGGGTTTCGCCCACCGCTTCGTCCGCCATGTCCGCCGAACTCGCTGAACAGGTCCGCCGCCGCCGGACCTTCGCCATCATCTCCCACCCCGACGCGGGCAAGACCACGCTGACGGAGAAGCTGCTGCTGTTCTCGGGCGCGATCCAGATCGCCGGCTCGGTGAAGGCGCGCAAGGCCAGCCGGCACGCCACGTCGGACTGGATGGAAATCGAAAAGCAGCGCGGCATCTCGGTGGCCTCGTCGGTGATGCAGATGGAGTACCGCGACTGCACCATCAACCTGCTGGACACCCCGGGCCACCAGGACTTCTCGGAAGACACCTACCGCGTGCTGACCGCGGTGGACGCGGCGCTGATGGTGATCGACGCGGCCAACGGCGTGGAGCCGCAGACCCGGCGCCTGCTGCAGGTCTGCCGCGCCCGCAACACGCCCATCCTCACCTTCATCAACAAGATGGACCGCGAGGTGCAGGAACCGCTGGCGCTGATGGACGAGATCGAGCGCGAGCTGGGCATGACGGTGGTGCCCTTCACCTGGCCGGTGGGCATGGGCAAGGTCTTCGGCGGCGTGCTGGACCTGCGCAAGGACCAGATGCGCGTGTTCTCGCCCGGCGAGGACCGCGTGGCCGGCACCGAGGAAGTGGTGCAAGGCCTCACCAACCCCAGCCTGGCCGAGCGCTTCGGCATGGCCTATGAGCAGGCCGCCGGCGAGATCGAGCTGGTGCAGGCCGCCGCCCCCGAGTTCGACCATGCCGAGTTCCTGGCCGGCCACCAGACGCCGATGTTCTTCGGCTCGGCCGTCAACAACTTCGGCGTGCAGGAGGTGCTGGACGCGCTGGTGGACCTGGCCCCGGCCCCCGGCCCGCGCGCGGCGCTGCAACGCACGGTGGAACCGGACGAGCCCAAGTTCAGCGGCGTGGTCTTCAAGATCCAGGCCAACATGGACCCGGCCCACCGCGACCGCATCGCCTTCCTGCGCGTGACCTCCGGCAAGTTCAGCCGCGGCATGACGATGAAGGTGGTCCGCTCGGGCAAGACGCTGCGCCCGAACACCGTGGTGACCTTCATGAGCCAGAAGCGCGAGCTGCTGGACGAGGCCTATGCCGGCGACATCATCGGCATCCCCAACCACGGCGTGCTGCAGCTGGGCGACACGCTGACCGAAGGCGAGACCCTGCAGTTCACCGGCCTGCCCTTCTTCGCGCCGGAACTGTTCCGCTCGGTGGAAGTGGCCGATCCGCTCAAGACCAAGCAGCTGCGCGCCGGCCTGACCCAGCTGGGCGAGGAAGGCGCGATCCAGGTCTTCCGCCCGATGATGGGCAGCGTGCTGCTGCTGGGCGCGGTGGGCCAGCTGCAGTTCGAGGTGGTGGCCCACCGCCTGGAGCACGAGTACGGCGTGAAGGCCCGCATCCTGCCGGCGCGCTACAACGTGGCCCGCTGGGTGACCTGCGACGAGGCCGACGGCGGCGAGAAGGAATTGAAGCGCTTCATCGATGGCAACAGCCACCGCATGGCGCTGGACGCGGTGGACGCGCCCACGCTGCTGCTGGAGTACGCCGGCGAGCTGCGCGCCATCCAGGAAAACTGGCCCAAGATCAAGTTCCACGCGCTGCGCGAGCACGCGGGCCTGGTGTTCCAGCAGCGCCTGGACGGCTGAGCGCCCGGCGCTTCCCGTCAGGCCAGCACCGCCTCGTCGGGCTGGTCCTGGAAGCGCACGAGGATCTGCTCGACCTCCGCGCGGCCGGCCCGCAACGCCGCCACGCAATCGGCGTCGAGCTGCCCGGCCGCCACCATCTCGTCCAGCGTGGCCAGGGCGGTGTCGACCGGCAGCGCCCCCTTGTAGACCCGCCGGCTGGACAGGGCGTCGAAGATGTCGGCCACGGTGACGATGCGCGCCGCCAGCGGAATCGCCTCACCGCGCAGGCCGCGCGGGTAGCCGCTGCCGTCCAGGAACTCGTGGTGGCAGGCCACCAGCTGGCGCAGGATGTCGATGCCGGCCACGCTGCCCAGCTGGAAGTCCTGGATCAGACGCTCGATCATCTCGCTGCCCAGGTCCACGTGACGCTGCATCTGCTGGCGCTCCTCGGGCGTGAAACGGCCGGGTTTGAGCAGCAGGGCATCGGGCACGCCGATCTTGCCGATGTCGTGCAGCGGGGCGAACAGGAACAGCAGCTCGATGAACTCGTCCTCCAGCCCGTGGCGGGCGGCCAGCCCCCGGGCGATCAGCCGGACGTAGCGCGCCATGCGGTCCAGGTGGGCGCCGGTCTCCACATCGCGCAGGTGGGCGAAGTCGCGCGCCACCCGCATCGAGCCCACCAGGGCCTGGATCGCCGTCACCTCGTGGCTGATCATCATGCCCACCAGCTGGGCGTAGACATCGAGCTGGGCCACCACGGCCTCGGTGAAGAGGCCGGCGGTGCGGGAATCGAAGAACAGGAAGCCGTCCAGCTCGCCGCCGCGCTGCAGCAGCGGCACCGTGTAGGAGGACAGGTAGCCCTGCTCGCGCACCCAGCGGCTGTGCTGGCTGTCGCCAGGCAGCTCGTCCGGGATGTGGTGGATCACCCGGGTCTGCGCCGCCTTCGCCAGCGCCAGCAGGCTGGGGCTGGCCGACAGCGGGTACTGGTAGGTCCGCAGCGGCTCGTTGCCCAGGGTGCTGTTGACGAAGGTCTTGAGCATGTCGTCCTGCGGGTCGTAGAGCGCGCAGGCCATGCGGTCCACGGCGGGCACGATGCGCCGGATCTGCTCATGCAGCGCACCGATGCGCTCGCCCAGCGAAGCGGCGCGGGCCGCGGCGATGGCCCAGGGGCGGGCACCGGGGGTCGGGGCGAGCGTGAGGTCGGGAAGATACATGCAGGGGACGGGCAAGACTCGAACAACGCGAGACCGGCCGCGGGCTCATCCCTGAGCTCGGTCCTCTGCGTGGATATCGGCGTCCCCAGCCGGCAGTTGAGCCGCCGTCCCCGGCGGTCCGGCTCAGGCCATCAGATCGAGCGAGCTGCCGGGCTGCAGCCCGACACGACGGGCCAGCCCGGGGCGCAGGCGCAGCACCGAGGCGGCTTCTTCGCAACGCGCCACCCGCCACGGCGGCAGGCGCGGCACCACCTTCAGCACCACCCCGTCGGCCCGCAGGAACACCACGTCCACCGCGCCGCGGGCGCCCCAGGTGTGCACCCAGTGGCAGGGGCGCAACCAGCTGCCACACAGCGCACCACCGCCCTGGCGGCGGGGGGCGGCCCAGGGCCAGAGCCAGCGGCGCACGGCACCCTCACGCCGCACGACGCGCTGCGTGGGACGTCCATCGATGCAAAGCTGGATCCTGGCAGACATGGTGTGTGAGAGCTCCGCGGCGTGGGGTGGGGACGGGCGGTGGGGCGCCGCCGCGCTCAGCTTAGGGCGGGATGCGTGCCATGCGTGTTTCCAGCATGTAATCGAACCCACAAATGGCGACAGGCATCCGGCCCGCCCCCGGTCCGTCAGGGCGCGGGCTGGCAGGCCCACGCGGTGCCATCCTCGTCGAAGGAGAAGCTGACGAAAGGCGCCCCCGGCCCCAGGCGCCGCTCGACATGAAAGTTGGCGCCATCGCCCCACTCCACCCCGCCGTTGACCTGCTGGTCGGCCAGCTGGCTGCCCAAGCTCACCACGCTCAAAGCCTGGCCCGGCGCCTGCCAGGGCAGCGTCCGGCCATTGAGCACCAGGGCCTCGGCGGTCACGCGGAAGCGGGCCACCCGGTCTTGCCCGGCCGCGCGGCGCCCGGTGTGGCAACGTCCCTGGACCGTCTGGCCGCCGGTGTCGTACAGCGCGGCAAACAACTGCCCGGCCGCCCCCGGCTGAGCGACGATGCGGGCCCCGCGGAGGTCCAGGTCGCCGCAGCGCCGGCCCTGGCGGACCTGGCCGGCGCCACGCCCGATCTCAACCCCGGCCTGGCGGAAGCTGTCGTCGGTGCTGGCCAGGCGTGCCAGGCGCTCGTCCGTGTGGACCTCCAGGTAGAGCTGGCGGGCCTGCAGGTCCAGCGTGAAGGCCAGCTGGCCGGCCGGATCGAACAAGGCCATGCGCTCCGGGCCGACCTCGATCTGCCCGTCGGGCGTGATGCGCAGATCACCTGCCACCGGGGTCTGCCCCGTCGGATTGGGCTCGTCCTGGCAGCTGGGGCTGGCATAGCGCCCGGCGAACAGCCCCGCCACGCGCTGCTGGAGCAGGACCGGGTTCTCGGCCAGCACCGCGGCCGAGGCCACCCATGGCAGCAACCCAACGCCAAGGAACCACCGCCGGGCGATGCGCAACACAGATGTCGTGACCATGCCGGGAATGTATCGGGCGCACCGCCGCGGCGGCGGGCCCAAGCCTCCCTAGGGCACGGGATAATCCGGGCCGCCATGCCCACCATCACGCCCCCCTCCCGCCTCTCCTTGTACCTGGACCTGATCCGCTGGGACCGGCCGGCCGGCTGGCTGCTGCTGCTGTGGCCCACGCTGTCGGCCCTGTGGATGGCGGCCGACGGCTTTCCGGGCTGGCATGTGCTGGCGGTGTTCACGCTGGGCACGATCCTGATGCGCAGCGCCGGCTGCTGCATCAACGACGTGGCCGACCGCGAGTTCGACCTGCACGTCAAGCGCACCGCCCAGCGCCCGGTCACCAGCGGCGAGATCCAGCCCAAGCAAGCGCTCACGTTGGGCGCCGTGCTGGCCCTGGTCTCCTTCGCGCTGGTGCTGACGACCAATGCCGCCACGGTCTGGCTGTCGGTGCCGGCGGTGCTGGTGGCCTCGCTCTACCCCTATGCCAAGCGGGTGATCGCGATGCCGCAGGCCGTGCTGGGCGTGGCCTACAGCTTCGGCATCCCGATGGCGTTCAGCGCCGTCCAGGGCGGGCAGGACTGGCGTCTCTCGGCCATTGCCGCCGCGGTGCCGCCGCACGCCTGGTGGCTGGTGCTGGGCAACATCTGCTGGGTACTGGCCTATGACACCGAGTACGCGATGGTCGACCGCGACGACGACCTGAAGATCGGCATCAAGACCTCGGCCATCACGCTGGGCCGCCACGACGTCAACGGCGTGATGACCTTCTACGCGCTCTACCTGGGCCTGTGGGCCTGGGTGGGCTGGCGCCTGGGCCTGGCCTGGCCCTACCTGGCCGGCATCGCGGTGGCTGCGGGCCAGGTGGCCTGGCACTGGTGGCTGATCCGCAGCCGCTCGCGCGAAGGCTGCTTCAAGGCCTTCCGCCTCAACCACTGGGTCGGGGCGGCGGTGTTCGCCGGCACGGTGGCGGCCGGCTGGGTGCGCTGAGCGCTCAGGCCTTGCCGAATTCCTCGCCCAGTTCCTGGGCGCGCTCGGCCGCCGCGTGCAGGGCCCGCACAAAGGCCAATTTGACGCCCCGCGCCTCCAGCGTGCTGATGGCGGCGTAGGTCGTGCCGCCCTTGGAGGTCACGCGCTGGCGCAGCACCTCGGGGGTCTCGCTGGACTGGGCGGCCAGGGCGGCCGAGCCGGTGAAGGTCTGCTGGGCCAGCGTGCGCGACTGCTCGGCCGTCAGCCCCAGTTCCACGCCCGCCTGGATCATCGCCTCCAGCAGGTAGAAGACATAGGCCGGGCCGGAACCTGACAGCGCGGTCACCGCATCCAATTGGGCTTCTTTGTCCACCCACAGCAACTGGCCGGTGGCCGCCAGCACCTGCTCGACCTGCAGGCGCTCGTCCAGCGTCACGGCCGGGCTGGCGAACAGGCCACTCATGCCCTGGCCGATCAGGGCCGGGGTGTTGGGCATGGCCCGCACCACCCGGGCGCTGCCGGTGGCCTGGGCCACCGCGGTGCTGGGGATGCCCGCCATGATGGACAGGTGCAGCGCCTGGCTCACATAGGACGCGCAAGGGGCCGCGGCCGCCTGGAACACCTGCGGCTTGACCGCCCAGACCACCACCCCGGCCGCGGCCAGCGCCGGGCCGGCCGCCGATTCGGCCTGCACGCCCAGCTGGGTGCGCAGACGCAGGGCCTGCTCGGACGAGGGCTCGATCACCAGGATCGTCGACGCCGGATGGCCGGAGCGGACCAGCCCGCCGATGATGGCGCTGGCCATGTTGCCGCCTCCGATGAAGGCGATGGTGGTGTTCAAAGGAGTGCTGCTGCTCATGGTGGTCCAGTGTATGAGCTTCTGTGCCGGCATGCGGCCCGGCACAGATGGCGATGGGCCCGCAGAAGCCATGCGCATCTTGCATAACCCGGTCGGCACAGGCCGGGGGGAACGGCCTACAGTCCGCTCCCATGCGGCACGGGACCGCTCACGAGGCGCCCCCGCGGACCGCAGTCAACGATGGAGACACGTTTCATGATTTCCGACCTTTCCTACGTCCACCCCTCGCCCGAGAGCCCCTGGCTGACCTACCTGTCGCAGGTCGACCGCGTGCTGCCCTACCTGGGCGAGCTGTCCCGCTGGGCCGACACCCTCAAGCGGCCCAAGCGCGCGCTGATCGTGGACATCCCGATCGAGCTGGATGACGGCACCATCGCGCACTACGAGGGCTACCGGGTGCAGCACAACCTCTCGCGCGGCCCCGGCAAGGGCGGGGTGCGCTACCACCCGGATGTCACGCTGGAAGAGGTGATGGCGCTGGCGGCCTGGATGAGCATCAAGAACGCCGCGGTGAACCTGCCGTTCGGCGGCGCCAAGGG
>JAYSCA010000072.1:0-8803 GCA_041915165.1 Ideonella sp. | reverse complement strand
CGGCCGCCCCGACGCCGCCAGCCCGCCGCCCGCGCGCCGCCGCCCGGCGGCCCGCCTGACCCGCCCCCGACGGAGCCCCGCCCATGGCCCTCAGCCTCGACGACATCGCCTGGCTTTTTCAGCAGAAGGGCGACGCCCAGTACAGCGGCGAGCCCGTGACCCAGCGCGAACACGCGCTGCAGTCGGCCTGGCTGGCCGAGCAGGCCGGCGCGGACGCGGTGCTGGTCACGGCCGCGCTGCTGCACGACCTGGGCCATTTGCTCAACGACCAGGGTGAGACGCCGACGCTGCGGGGCGTGGACGACCGCCACCAGTACGTGGCCCTGCCCTTTCTGCGCGGCGTCTTCCCCGACCGGGCGCTCGACGCCATCGTGCTGCACGTGGACGCCAAGCGCTACCTGTGCGCCACCCGGCCGGGCTACCACGACGCCCTGTCGGCGGATTCGCAGCGCAGCCTGGCACTGCAAGGCGGCGTGTTCGACCCCGGCCAGGCGGCCGCCTTCATCGCCCGCCCGCATGCGGCGGACGCGGTGCAGTTGCGGCTGTGGGACGATCTGGCCAAGCAGCCCGGCCTGGCCACCCCGCCGCTGGACCACTACGTCGCGCTGGCCCGGACCTGCTGCCTCACCCCATGAACCTCGAGATCGGCAGCGGCGTGCTGCTGGCTGTCCTGCTGGGCGCGCTGCTGCACGCCAGCTGGAACGCCCTGATCAAGTCCGCCCAGGACAAGTCGCTGGACACCGCCCTGATCCACGGGCTGGGCACCCTCACCGCGCTGCCGATGCTGGCCCTGTTCGGCGCGCCGCCAGCCGCGGCCTGGCCTTACGTGCTAGGCTCGACGCTGATCCACATCGGCTACTACACCTCGCTGGCTGGGGCCTACCGGCACGGTGACCTGGGTCTGACCTACCCACTGATGCGCGGCAGCGCGCCGCTGCTGGTGGCCTTGTTCAGCCACGCCCTGATCGGCGAGGCCCTGTCCCCATGGGCCTGGACCGGCGTGCTCACGATCTGTGCCGGGGTGCTGACGCTGGGGCTCTCGCGCAGCGCGCTGCGCAACCAGGGCGACGAGGCGCGCCGGCGCCAGGCCCTGCGCTACGCGCTGACCAACGCGCTGTTCATCGCCGCCTACACGCTGGTGGACGGCATCGGCGTGCGGGTCAGCGGCAACGCACCGGCCTATGTCTCGGCGCTGTTCCTGTTCGACGGCCTGCCCTACCTCAGCCTGGTGCTGTGGCAGCGCCGGCACGATCTGGCGCCGGTGCGGGCCTATGCGCGGCGACGCTGGCCGGTGGCCCTGCTGGGCACGCTGGCCTCGCTGGGCAGCTACGGGATCGCGCTGTGGGCGATGACCCGCGCGCCGGTGGCCATGGTGGCCGCGCTGCGCGAGACCTCGGTGCTGTTCGCTGCGGCGCTGGGCACCCTGCTGCTGCGCGAGCCCTTCGGCTGGCAGCGCGCGCTGGGCACCGGCGTGATCGTCGGCGGGGTGATGCTGCTGCGGCTGGGCTGAGCGCCCCGCGCCGCCCCTCAGGCCGCGTGGCCGACCCGGTCGGCCGATTCGTCGCGCGCCGCGTCGTCCAGGTGCTGCACATCGCCCCAGCCGACCAGCGTGAAGCCTTCGCCGGTCCACAGCAGGCGGTTGACCCCGGTGTTGGGCAGTTCCCAGGTGCGGGGAGCATTGAGCGCGATGCGCGAGGCGGCGCGGTACAGGCAGTCCAGCACCCCGCCGTGCGCGACCAGCACCAGCGTGTGCCCCGCATGGGCCTGGGCCAGACGGGTGGCGGTGGCGACGATGCGGTCGAAGAACTGCTGCAGCGTTTCGCCGCCCTCCGGGCCGAAGTCGGGCTCGCGGCGGCGCCAGCGCTCGCTCTGCGCCGGCCAGCCGGTCTCGACCTCCTGGTAGGTGTGGCCCTGCCAGATGCCGAAATGACGCTCGCGCAGCCCGGCGTCCAGCTGCAGCGGCAGGCCGGTGGCGGTGGCAATCGCCTCGGCGGTCTGCCGGGCCCGGGCCAGGTCGCTGCTGACCAGCACCTGGGGCGCCTCGTGCTGCAGCGCCAGGCCGACCCGGCGGGCCTGTTCCTCGCCGCGCGGGTTCAGCGGCACATCGATCTGCCCTTGCAGGCGGGTGCCGACGTTCCAGGCCGTCTCGCCATGGCGCACGGCGATCACGCGAGTGGGTTCGGGCATCGTCATGCGCGCCTCACACGCCCCAGACGATGGGGCGGTCGGCCTCGATGCACTGGCGCATCATCTGGACCAGCGGCCAGACCCGCTGGCGCAGCGAGACGGGGTCCAGCGGCTCGCGCGCCGGGCTGTCTTCGGTCGGCTCGGCTTCCTCGGGCGGGCGGGCGCGGCGTTCCTCGTCCTCGGCCACGGCCTGGGTCAGGCGCTCGATCGCGGCCGGCATGTCGGCCACCTCGACGATGCCTTGCGGGGCCGGTTCGCGCCCCAGCAGGGCCAGCACCCGGTCCCCGGTGGGGGTCAGCATGATCAGGTCGGCGGTGGCCTGGCTGCGGAATTTGTACATGGCGGCTCTCGTGGACAAGAGCCACCATTGTGCCGCCCCAGGGGGATGGCTCAGCGCCCGGTGGACGCCCCCACCCGGTGGTGCACCGCACGCCCCAGCACCGCCCGCTCACAGGCCCGCGGCTCCAGCGGGGCCGCCCCCAGCAGGCCCTGCCAACCCGCGCAGCCCAGCTCGGTGGTGATGAACTGGCGCTGTGCCTCGTGCTCGACGCCCTCGGCCAGCACCTTCAGGCCCAGCGCCCGGGCCACCTGGGCCAGGCCCCGCGCCAGCTCGGCCTCGGCCGGATGGTCCGGCACGGCGCGCAACAGGCGGCGGTCGATCTTGACGGCCGAGAACGGCACCCGCCGCAACCAGCCCAGGGCGCAGTCGCTCAGGCCCCAGTCGTCCAGCACCAGCCGCACCCCCAGGCGGTGCAGCGCGTCCAGGTTGTTCTGCGCGGCCTCGGGGTCGCGCTGCAGGGCCTGTTCGGTGACATCCAGCTCCAGGAAGCGGGCCGGCCAGCCGTGGTGCTCCAGCACCGCGGCGATCCTGCGGGCGCAGGCCGGCTCGGCCAGCGACTCGCCGCTGATGTTGACGGTCAGGGCCTGGCGCCAGCCCTGGGCCGCCCAACGGCCCGCCTGGTGCACCGCCTGTTCCAGCGCCCAGTCGTCGAGCGCGCGCATCAGCCCGGCCCGCTCGGCCAGCGGCATGAAGCGCGGCGGCAGCATCAGGCCCTCCTGGGCGTCCTGCCAGCGCAGCAAGGCCTCCATGGCCTGGACCTCACCCGTCGCGCTGTCGAAGCGGGCCTGGTAGTGCAGGCGGAAGGCCTGGCCCGACAGGCCCTCGCGCACGGCCTGTTCCAGCCGTTGCCGCCGGCGCCCCTCATGGGCCGGGTCCGATCCACCGCGGTGCAGTTCCCAACCCGACACGCCGGCGCCGCGGGCGCGGTGCAGGGCCGTCTCGGCATGCTGCAACAGCTCTTCGCCACACCAGCCAGCCTGCGGATAGACCGCCGCCCCCACATGCACCTTCAGGCCGGCGGTGGCCAGCAGCGCCGGCCCCGGCCGGCTGCCCAGCAGCACCAGCCGCCGCGCCAGCGTCTCGGCGGCCGATTCACCGGCCGGGCGCAGCAACACCCCGAAGCGCGCCGCGCCCAGGCGGGCGATCCGGGCGGGCTCACGTACCGCGGCCCGCAAGGCCTCCAACAGCTCGGCCATCGTCCGGGCGCGGGCCGTTCCCTCAGCGGAGAACAAGGCGTGGCGGTCGAACTCCACCGCCAGCACGGCCAGCGGCTGGCCGTCGTCGCGCGCCTCCAGCACCGCCTCGTCCAGGGCCTCCAGGAAGCGCTGGCGGTTGGGCCAGCCGGTGGTCTCGTCCTGCCCGGGCTGGCCATGCCCCTCCGCGCTGGCGCTGCGGGGGGCCGCCAGCTCGCGAAAGGAATACACCCGCCCGATCGGCCGGCCGGCGCGCCACTGCGGCTGCGTGTAACGTTCCAGCTGCCGGCCGTTGAGCAGGGGGATGGTGTCGGTACCGGTCAGCAGCAGCTGAGCCTGGATGTCGTCCCACCGGGCCTGGTAGGCCTCGGGTTGCAGCACCGAGCGGCGCATCCAGTCCAGCACCGCCTCGTCCGAGGGTTCGGCCAGGGCCGGCTCGGGCAGGTCCCAGAGCTGGGCGAAGCGGCGGTTGAAGGCCCGGATGCGGCCGGCCGTGTCCAGCACCAGGATGCCGTCGGCGGTGGATTCAAGCGTGGCACGCAGCTCGGCCAGCAGGGTTTCGCGCTCGGCCGTGGCCTGGACCTCGCGGCTGCGGTCCTGCAGCGTCACCAGGTAGGCCTGGGCCGGCTCGCCCAAGGGCACGATGCGGCGGTGCACCTGGCGCAGGCCCGCGGGGCCGGCCACCTCGGTGTCGGAAGCCAGCCGTCCCGGCATCCCGGCCCGCAGCTCGGACCAGAACACCTGGTCTTCCAGCCCGGGCAGCAGGGTCTCCGGCGGCTGCCCGACACAGCGGTCCAGCGGCAGGCCCAGCCACTGCAACGCGGCCGGGTTCAGCAGGCAGACCCGCCAGTCGCTGGCGTCCACCAGCCAGGCCGGATCCTCCAGCCCGTTCAGCCACTGGTCGGCGCCCAGCAGCAGTGCCGGGCGCGGCAGCAGGCCTGGCTCCAGCGGGATCACACCAGGGCCGGTGTGTCGCTGTCCGCGGTCACCGGTTCCACATCGAAGAAATACGCCACCCGCAGGCGGGGCGCCAGGCAATCCGCGGCGGCGGCCGGCAGTTGCTCGGCCCGCAGGCTGCGGCGAATGCCCAGGTCGGGGGTGGTCTCCAGGTCCAGGTGGATGGCCCGGCTGCTGGAGCGGCTCGGGTCGTAGACCTGAACCCGCGGCTTGAGCGGGCGCGCCGCATTGATCGCGGTGACGGTGGCGTAGCGGTCGTCGCTGAGCTGCACCACCGAGCCGGGCGGGTAGATGCCCATCAGGCGGATGAAGCCGCTCAGGATCGCCACGTCGAACTTGCTGCGCGACTGGGCGAACATGCGCGAGAGCGCCTCGTGCGGCGTCAGCGACTGCGACGGCAGCGCGCCGTTGCACAGGTTGTCGTACAGGTTGACCATCGAGACGATGCGCGCCGGCACCGACTGGCTCTCCAGCTTCGAGCCGCGGGGGAAGCCGGTGCCGTCGGCGTACTCATGGTGCTGCGCCAGCACCAGCAGCGCCCCGGCCTTCAACCCCATGCGCTGCCCTTGCAGCACGCCCTGGGCCACGTGGTCGCGGTAGAGGGCCTGTTCGGCGTGGGTGAAATCCTCGCGCGGCAGGCGCACCCGCTCGGGCAGGGCCAGCTTGCCGATGTCGTGCAGCAGCGCCCCGGTGCCCAGGTCCAGCAGGTCCGGGGCGGCCATGCTCAGCGACCGAGCCAGCAGCAGCGACACCACCGTGACGTTCATCGCGTGGGCGGTGGCCCGGTCGCTCAGCGGCTCGGCCAGCAGGCGCACGCACAACTCGCCCTCGATCAGCAGCTTGTCGAGCAGGGCCTGGGACAGCTGCTCGGCCCCTTCGCGGGCCTGTTGGGGGTCGGCGCCCACACCGTCGTTGATGCGGCGCAGGTCGCGGCAGGCTTCCTGGTACTGGCGCTCGCAGACGCGCAAGGCGGCCTGCTGGGCTTCCAGCCAAGCCGCCTCCCGGCTGCGGGCGGCCTCGGCAGCCTGTTTTTCGGCCGCCGCTGTGGCGGCCGCAGCGGCGGCGGCCACGGCCGCGGGATCTTCGGTACCGACCGGCGCCTCGGCGGCCGGGTCCGGGGTGTCGGCATCGCTGCGGTCCGGGCTCCAGCGCAGTTGCTGCAGGCCCAGCCCGCGGATGACGTCGATCTGCTCGACCGAACTGATCTTGAAACTCGACAGCGGAAAGGGGTGCGACATCCAGCCCACGTCGAGGTGGACGAACATCCCCACCCGCAAATCCTCGACTGCGATCACCGCTGTTGCTGACATCTTGTTCAACTCCCGTGAGGCCACACCCAACCCGCAGGCGCCTCGTCTGGCCTTGTTTCGGCCGTTTCAGGGTGAAACTTGAGTGTCCCCCAAGCCCCCCTCGCCCGAAGGTGCAACGCCGCCTTTTTTAGAATAGCCTCATGAACACCCCTGCCCAGCCCCATTACACGCGCGGCGCCGCCCTGCCGGCCCTGTTGCGTCAGCGCATCGTCATCATCGACGGGGCGATGGGCACCATGATCCAGCGTTACAAGCTGCAGGAGGCCGATTTCCGCAACGCCGCCCTGAAGGACCACCCCAAGGACCTGAAGGGCAACAACGACCTGCTGGTGCTGACCCGGCCGGACGTGATCCGGGAAATCCACGCGCAGTACCTGGCCGCCGGCGCGGACATCATCGAGACCAACACCTTCGGCGCCACCTCGGTGGCCCAGGCCGACTACGACCTGGCTCCGCTGGCCCGCGAGATGAACCTGGCCGCGGCCCGCATCGCCCGCGAGGCCGCCGACCAGTTCAGCACCCCCGAGCAGCCGCGCTTCGTGGCCGGCGCCCTGGGCCCGACGCCCCGCACCGCCAGCATCAGCCCGGACGTGAACGACCCCGGCGCCCGCAACATCAGCTTCGACGAGCTGCGCGCGGCCTATGCCGAGCAGGCCCAGGCCCTGCTGGAGGGCGGGGTGGACCTGTTCCTGGTCGAGACCATCTTCGACACCCTGAACGCCAAGGCCGCCATCTTCGCGCTGGACGAGGTGATGGAACGCAGCGGCGAGCGCCTGCCGGTGATCATCTCCGGCACCGTGACCGACGCTTCCGGCCGCATCCTGTCCGGCCAGACGGTGGCCGCCTTCTGGAATTCGGTGCGGCACGCCAAGCCCATCGCCATCGGGCTGAACTGCGCGCTGGGCGCGGCGCTGATGCGCCCCTACATCGAAGAGCTGGGGCGCATCGCGCCGGACACCTGCATCAGCTGCTACCCGAATGCCGGCCTGCCCAACCCGATGAGCGAGACCGGTTTCGACGAGACGCCGGAGATCACCGGCGGCCTGATGGGCGACTTCGCGAAGGCCGGCTTCCTGAACATCGTGGGCGGCTGCTGCGGCACCACCCCGGCCCACATCGCTGCCATCGCGCAGAAGGTGCGGCCCTACCGGCCGCGCCATCCTCAGGACCCGCTGTTCGGCAAGCTGCTGGCGGACTGATCCCCGGCCAGGGTGTCCCCGTTCGGGGAGGCGCCCTCCCCCGGACCCTGGCGCTGGGCCGATCCGGCCATCACGTACTGCAACTGCCGGTTGACCTCGTCGAGTTCGTCCTGCATCGCCCGCATCAACTGGTGGTAAAGCCGCTGCTGGCGGCCGGATTCACGCAGGCGCTCGGCCAGGCGGCTGCCGATGCTGGCCAGCAGCCGGGCGGTGGCCAGCGGTTCGTCGTCCATCAGGCGGCGCAGATCGCGCCGGGTCAGGCTGGCGCAGACCACGGTGGACTGGGCCACGCAGGTGGCCATGCGGGGCGCGCCGTCGAGCAGCGCCATCTCGCCGATCAGGCTGCCCTCGCCCAGCACCGTCACCACCACCGGGTTGTCCCGGCTCATCACCGAGGTTTCGACGCTGACGTCCCCATGCAGCACCAGCAGCATGTGGGCGTTCTCGCCCTGGTCGCCCTCCTGCAGCAGCACGTCGCCATCCTCGAAACGGCAGGGCCGCATGTAGGAGACGATGCAGCGGGCGTCGCTGCGGCTGAGCTGCGACAGCACCGACGGCCGGCACAGCAGGTCGGCCGCCTGGATCATCCAGGGCTCGTCAGCGGAAAGAAAGCGGAAGACCATGGGAGCGCAGCAAGCACAGGTGGCGCAGCTTAAGGGAGCCGTCAGTGTCGCGCCAATGCGCCAGATGGCGCATACGCCGACGCCACCGTCTCCCGCAGGCGGGCAGATTTCACGCCGCTGTGGCCGGAGCGCGGCGACCCGGCCGGCTAAAATCGCGCCCCATCTGCCAAGGAGCGTTGCAGCGTGGAACCCGTCCCGGACCGGTTCCGCGTCAGGCTTGGTGACGAATTCAACGACGCTCACCCCCTTGCCGTGGGTGAGTGCCGTGCGTCCTCGCCTGTGCCTGGGGCCCGGTTTCTGCCTGTTGCCGCCACCATGACCGCTGCCACCGCCCCCTTCGCCCCCCCGCCCCTGCGCCTGTCCGGGCTGGAACCGCTCACCATCGACGCGCAGAGCCTGTTCGTCAACATCGGCGAACGCACCAACGTCACCGGCTCCAAGGTCTTCGCCCGCATGATCCTGGCCGGCGAATACGAGAAGGCCCTGGCCGTGGCCCGCCAGCAGGTGGAGAACGGCGCCCAGATCATCGACGTCAACATGGACGAGGCGATGCTGGACAGCCAGGCCGCGATGGTGCGCTTCCTGAACCTGATCGCCAGCGAGCCCGAGATCGCCCGCGTGCCCATCATGATCGACAGCTCTAAGTGGAGCGTGATCGAGGCCGGCCTCAAGTGCATCCAGGGCAAGGGCATCGTCAACTCGATCAGCCTGAAGGAAGGCGAGACCGAGTTCATCCGCCAGGCCCGGCTGATCCGCCGCTACGGCGCCGCCACCGTGGTGATGGCCTTCGACGAACAGGGCCAGGCCGACACCTACCAGCGCAAGACCTCGATCTGCGAACGGGCCTACCGCATCCTGGTCGACCAGGTGGGCTTCCCGCCCGAGGACATCATCTTTGACCCCAACATCTTCGCGATCGCCACCGGCATCGAGGAGCATGACAACTACGCGGTGGACTTCATCGAGGCCACCCGCTGGATCAAGGCCCACCTGC
>JAYSCA010000071.1:0-8905 GCA_041915165.1 Ideonella sp. | reverse complement strand
TATCGGCATGAAAATTGCAGACCATTCTACGACGCACATCCCCGCCCGCGTCTCAGGCGTTCCGAGCAATTTGCAGGGACTTGCGGGCCGGGCGCTCAGCTCTTGCGTGCCTGCGCGATCAGCGCATCGGCGGTGGCGTAGAGCCGGGCCTCGCTGCCGGTCAGCGCGGCCGAGGTGGTGTAGCGCCCCTGGATGCCCAGCGTGGGCACGCCGTCGATCTTGTAGCCCTCGGCCAGGGCCTTGGCCTGGCGCAGCTTGCCCTCGACGGTGAAGGACTTCATCGTCTGCAGCACCTTCTGCCCATCCAACCCCTGGCCGTTGAAGAAGGCCACCACATCGGCGTCCTTGTCCAGCCGCTGGTGCTGCACATGCATGGCGGCAAACACCTTGGCATGCAGCGCCTCCACCTTGCCCAGGATCTCCAGCGCGTAGTAGATGCGGGCGTGGTAACTGTGCATCGGGCTGAACGTGGCCGCCACGCGCTCGAAGTGCACGGTGGCCGGCAGCTTCTTGACCCAGGCTTCCAGCGAGGGCTCCAGCGCGTTGCAGTGCGGGCAGCCGTACCAGAAGAACTCCACCACCTCGACCTTGCCGGTCGGCGCGATCGGCACCGGCGGCGACACCCGCAGGTAGTCCCGGCCTTCGACCGGCGCCCCCTGGGCCAGGGCCGCGCGGCCCGTCAGGGAGAGAAGGCCGGCCAAGCCGGCCAGCTGCCACGGAAATTCACGCCGATTCATGGGGATGGATTCCTTGCAAGAGAAGGGAGCGCGGACGGGCGGGGCCCGCCACGCCTCAGGGGTGATTGCGCTCCACCCGCACCAGGGCGGAATCGAGGCCGGCCCCCTTGAGCCGGTCCTGCTGGCGCTCGGCCTCATCCCGGCTGTCGAACGGCCCCAGGCGCACCCGGTAGACGGTGCGGCCGGCCTGCTCACGCTCGGACACCTTGGCCACCAGGCCCTGCATGGCCAGACGCGCGCGCTGCTGCTCGGCGTCGTTGGAATTCGAGTAGGCCCCGGCCTGAACGAAGTAGACGAAGGCATCGCTGCCGGGGACCGCCGGGTCCGCCGGCTTGTCGCTCTTCGCGGGCTTGTCGTTCTTGGTGGGCTTGTCGGCCTTGGAATTGACGGGCTCACCAGCCAGGATCGCCGCCGGGTCACGGCTGTCACGGGTCTCGTGCTTGGGCTTGGTGCTGCCCGTGGCCGAAGCGGCCGACGCCGCCGGCTTGGCCGCCACGGGTTTGCCCACCACGGCCACCGGCACCGGTGACGAAGCCGGCGTCGCCGTGTGCGGCGCTGGCGGGGCCGTCTCGGCCGCCGGCTCGGACGCCGGCATCACCGGACGCGGCGCCTGCTTGCCAGCCAGACCGGCGTTGGGATCCCAGGTCTTGAGCTTCTCGGCCTCCTGGGCCTCCTGCTCGGGCGTGCGGTGGCCGACCTTGTCCATGAAGGGCACCGGCACCTTGGCGATGTAGAGCGCCACGCCCAGGGCAATGGCCAGGCCCACCAGCAGGCCGACGATGATCCCGAGGACGAAACCACCCCGTTGCGCCCCCCGGCGGGCACCGCTGCCGAGCTTCATGCGTTCTCCTGTTGTTCCGCGCGAGACATGGATTCTGGAGCGCTGACGCCCAGCACCGCCAGTGCATTGCGCAGCACGTGGCGCGTGGCCGACAGCAGGGCCAGGCGGGCTTGCGCCAGGGCCTTGTCCTCCACCAGGAAGCGCTCGGCCGCGTAGTAGCTGTGGAAGGCCGCCGCCAGATCCCGCACGTAGAAGGCCACGTCGTGCGGTGCCAGCGAGGCCGCCGCCGAGCTGAGCATCTCGGGGTACTCGGCCAGCTTGAGCATCAGCGCCAGCTCGGCCGGCGCGCTCAGCAGCGACAGGTCGGCCCCCTCGGGCGACAGGCCTTGCGTGGCGCCCTGGGCCAGCACCGAGCAGATGCGGGCATGGGCGTACTGCACGTAGAACACGGGGTTCTCGTCGTTCTGCTTGAGGGCCAGGTCGATGTCGAAGGTGAACTCGGTGTCGGCCTTGCGGCTGATCAGGAAGAAGCGCACCGCGTCGCGGCTGGTCCAGTCGATCAGGTCGCGCAGCGTCACGTAGCTGCCGGCACGCTTGCTGATCTTGACCTCGGCGCCGTTGCGCATCACCCGCACCATGGTGTTGAGCACGTAGTCGGGGTAGCCCTTGGGGATGCCCACGCCCACGCCCTGCAGGCCGGCGCGCACCCGGGCGATGGTGCCGTGGTGGTCGGTGCCCTGGCAGTTGATGACCTTGGTGAAGCCACGCTCCCACTTGGCGATGTGGTAGGCCACATCCGGCACGAAGTAGGTGTAGCTGCCGTCGGTCTTGCGCATGACCCGGTCCTTGTCGTCCCCGTCGTCGGTGGAGCGCAGCCACAGCGCGCCATCCTTCTCGTAGGTCTTGCCCGCGGCGATCAGCGCGTTGACGGTCTTCTCGACCCGGCCGCTGGTGTAGAGGCTGGACTCCAGGTAGTAGTTGTCGAAGCGGACGCTGAAGGCCTGCAGGTCCAGATCCTGTTCATGGCGCAGATAGGCCACGGCGAACTGGCGGATGCTGTCCAGGTCCTCGGGGTCGCCCGAGGCGGTGTACTCGCGGTCGTCCGACTTGACCGTCTTCTTGGCCAGGAAATCGGCGGCGATGTCGGCAATGTAGTCGCCGTTGTAGGCACTTTCGGGCCAATCGGCATCGCCCGGCTTCAGGCCCTTGAGGCGGCACTGGGTCGAGTTGGCCAGCGTGGCGATCTGCACGCCCGCGTCGTTGTAATAGAACTCGCGGGTGACGTCCCAGCCCTGGGTCTCGAACAGGTTGCACAGGCTGTCGCCCAGTGCGCCCTGGCGGGCGTGGCCCACGTGCAGCGGGCCGGTCGGGTTGGCCGAGACAAACTCCACCATCAGCTTCTGGCCGTTGGCCGGCTGGCGGCCGAAGGTCGCGGGCGCGGCCAGCACCTCGCCCACCACCGCCTGCTTGGCGGCCGGTGCCAGGCGCAGGTTGATGAAGCCCGGGCCGGCGATCTCCAGCGCGGACACCCAGCGCTCGAAGGCGGGCTGGGCCTTCAGCGCGGCCACCAGCTGCTCGGCCACCGCGCGCGGGTTGGAACGCAGCGGCTTGGCCAGCTGCATCGCCACGGTGATGGCCAGGTCGCCATGGGCGGCCTGCTTGGGCGACTCGAATTGGGGGGTGAGGGCGGCGTCGGGGGCCAGCTGCGCGACCGCAGCGGCCAGCGCACCTTGGAGCTCTGCCTTGGCTTGGATCATGGCCGGGATTCTAAGGTTGCGCCCCGTGCGCCGCCCGCCGCCCCCGGGCGGAGCCACCCCGGCTTCGCGGCGAAAAGGCGGGTGGACGGCACGTTCTTTCCGGCAATACCCCCGGGAGGGGACTGGCACCATGGAATTCCCTGCCCGACCGTCCGGCCGACCCCCAGCGCCCATGTCCTCGTCCACTTCGACCCTTGGCCGCGCCGACCGCCACGAATCCACCGTGACGCTGGCGCTGCAGCCGGATCTGCCGGCGACCATCGGCAAGTACCGGGTGGAATCCCGCCTGGGCACCGGCGCCACCAGCGAGGTCTTTCTGGCCCACGACCGCTTCAGCAACCGGGTGGTGGCGATCAAGCGGGTGCAGGCCCGACCCCATGCCACCGCGGCCGAGATGCGGTTCTCCGACCGCTTCTTCGCCGCCGAGGCCGCCCTGGTGGGCAAGCTCAACCACCCGAACGTGGTGCAGCTGCTGGACGCGGTGGAGGCGCCGGACTCGCGCTACCTGGTGATGGAGTACGTGCCCGGCATGACGCTGCGGCATTTCTGCAGCCCCGAGCGCCTGCTGTCGCTGGAACAGGTGGTGGAAGTGGGCTTCAAGTGCGCGATGGCGCTGGGCTACATGTTCCGCCAGGGCCTGGTGCACCGTGACGTCAAGCCGGCCAACATCCTGGTCACGGTAGACGGCGACGACATCACCACGCTGAAGATCAGCGATTTCGGCAGTGTGCTGGACCTGGCCTCCGACCAGACCCAGGTGCACCGGGTCGGCTCGCTGGCCTACATCTCGCCCGAGCAGCTCGACGGTGCCGAGGTGGACTGCCGGGCCGACATCTATTCGCTGGCCGCCGTGCTCTACCACCTGATCGCCGGCCGCCCGCCGTTCGAGGCCGACAACCAGGGCGCGCTGCTGAACATGATCTGGCACCGAGAGCCCGACCCGCTGGTGGGCTGCCGCGAAGGCGTCACCGAGGCGCTGGACCAGGTGATCCGCGGCGCCATGGCCAAGAAGGCCGAGGACCGCCCCGCCAGCTGGGACGACTTCGCCAACCAGCTCTCGGCCCTGATCACCCGCAACGAGGTGCCGCGCGGCCCGCTGCAGCGGGTGCTGGATTCGGAACGCTTCACGCTGCTGCGCCACCTGGACTTCTTCACCGACTTCGGCGACGTGGAGCTGTGGGAGGTGGTGCACCGCGCGCGCTGGCAGCGCTTCCCGCTGGGCCACGCCATCTACAAGGCCGGACAGGAAGGGCGGCGCTTCCACATCCTCGCCCAGGGCGAGGTGGAGGTGTTCCGCGACGGGCAGAAAGTAGCCAGCTTCGGTGCCGGCACCTCGGTGGGCGAACTGGCCTACCTGGCGCCCAGCCCGGACCTGCGCAAGCACTCGGCCGATGTGGTGGTCAGCCAGCCCTGCACCACCATCTCCTTCACGCCCGAGGCGATGGAACACCTCAGCGAACGCACCCGCCACCGCTTCGACAGCGGCTTCATCCGGGTGCTGGTGCGCCGGCTCAACGAGGCCCATGCGGCGCTGCAGCATCCGCAGCGCATCCTCTGAGTGGCGGGGGTGCCTCCCCCCGACGGGGGTCAACGGCGCGCAACGGTTTGCGTTGAAATGGTCAGGACGGTGTCATACGCTTGCGGCACCGTCCCCACATCTCACACCAACCACACGCAGAGGACCTCATGAAGAAACTGATCCTGGCCGCCGCACTGGCTTCCCTGGCGGGTCTGGCCCTGGCCCAGCCCGCGCCGGCTTCTGCCGCCGCCTCCGGCCCCAAGGCCAAGACCGCTCAACAGAGCAAGATGGGCGCCTGCAACGAGCAGGCCGGTGACAAGAAGGGGGCCGAACGCAAGGCCTTCATGAAGGAGTGCCTGGGCGCCAAGGCGCCGATGGCGGCTGCCTCGGGTGCGGGCAAGACCGCGCAACAACAGAAGATGACGACCTGCAACGCCGACGCCAAGACCAAGGCGCTCAAGGGCGCCGAGCGCAAGGCCTTCATGAAGGAATGCCTGAGCGCGAAGTAAGCCCTCGGCGCATGCCCAAAGGAAAGCCCGGCACCTGCCGGGCTTTTTCGTGGCCACGCTGCTGCGCGGGCCCCGGTCGGTGAGTCAGCGCTTTTGCTGTTCCAGCAGCTTGGCGTACTCGGCCGACATCTTCTCGACGAAGGCCACCGCCGCCTGCTGTTGCTCGGCCTGGAACTGCACCAGCTTCTCGAACTGGTCGGCCGCCAGCCCGAAGGGCACCCCGGCCGGCCGCATCGAGTTCAGCAGCGTCTGCTGAGACTTCAACACCATCGTCCAGGCGTCCTGGGCCTGGCGCACGGACGCCTTGGATTGCTCCCACAGCGTCTTGGCCATTTCCATCTGAACCTTGTCCATCATCGGGGGTCTCCTTGCAGCCGCGGCACATGCCGGCCCCAGGCTAGCAGGCCCGCCCGCCCGAGGGCAAGAGGGAAAAGAACAGCGCCCGGCTCAGCGGCTGTGCCAGTAGGCCGGGTCGCCGTAGGTGTGCTTGAGGAAGTCGATCCACAGCCGCACCCGCAGCGCCAGGTGGCGGGCGCTGGGAAAGACCGCGTAGATGCCGTTGGGTGGCGCCGCGAAGTCGTCCAGCACGCTGACCAGCCGGCCGGCCGCCAGGTCGGCCTGCACCTCCCAGGTGCTGCGCCAGGCGATGCCCAGGCTCTGCAGGCACCACTCGTGCAGCACCTGGCCGTCGCTGCAGTCGAGCCGGCCACGCGGGCGCAGGTGGCTCACCTCGCCCTCGATCCGGAAGGCCCAGCCCCGGGTCTGGCTGGCGTCGGAGCTGAGCGTCAGGCAGTCGTGGCGCAGCAGGTCCGAGGGTTGCTGCGGCACGCCGGCCCGGGCCAGGTAGGCGGGCGTGGCCACGCACAGGCGGCGGTTGTCGGCCAGGCGCACGCTGACCAGGCGCGAGTCCGGCAGGTCGCCCACCCGCACCGCGCAATCCACGTTCTCGTTGACGATGTCCACCACCCGGTCGGACAGGTTCAGCGACAGGGTCACCTCGGTGTGCTCGGCCAGAAAGGCCGGCACCAGCGGGGCCACATGTCGGCGGCCAAAGCCGGCGGGCGCCGTCAACCGCAAGTGACCACTAGCTTTCACGCCGCCGGCCGAGACGCTGGCCTCGGCGTTGTTGAAGTCGGCGATCAGGCGCTGGCAGTCCTCCAGAAAGGCGCTGCCTTCGTGGGTCAGGGTGATGCGGCGGGTGGTGCGGGTCAGCAGCTTCACGCCCAGCCGGGCTTCCAGCGCATCCATGCGCCGGCCGATCACGGCCGGGGCCACGCCCTCGGCCTGGGCGGCCGCGCTGAGCGAGCCGCGGCTGGCCACGGCCACGAAAGTTTCCATCTGCTTGAGGCGGTCCATGGGGTGAATGCCGACGATTCGAACCTTTTTGTCACGAATCAATCGACTTCTGCGGTATCAATGTTCCGCCAAGTATCGAATAGATTGGCGACATGGAAAAGCGCCCCCAGCCCCGTGCCGTGCTCTTCGACGCCTACGGCACCCTGTTCGACGTGTACAGCGTCGGGCTGCTGGCCGAGCAGCTGTTTCCCGGCGCCGGGGACCGGCTGGCCCAGCTCTGGCGCGACAAGCAGATCGAATACACCCGGCTGGTGTCGATGAGCGGCACCTACCAGCCCTTCTGGACCCTGACCCGCAACGCCCTGCAGTTCAGCGCCGAGAAGCTGGGCCTGGCGCTGGCCCCCGAGGCCGAGGACCGGCTGATGAACGAATACCGGCACCTGTCGGCCTTTCCGGAAAACCGGGAGGTGCTGCAGGCGCTGCAGGCGCGCGGCGTGCGCGCCGGCATCCTGTCCAACGGCGACCCGGAGATGCTGGCCATCGCGGTGCGCAGCGCCGGCTTTGGCGGCCTGCTGGACCCGGTGCTGAGCGTGCATGAAACCCGCCGCTTCAAGACCGACCCGGCCGCCTACCAGGTGGGCCTGGACGCCCTGAAGCTGCCGGCCCGCGAGATCCTCTTCGTCTCCAGCAATGGCTGGGACGCCATCGGCGCCACCTGGTTCGGCTTCACCACGCTGTGGGTGAACCGCGCCGGCGGTCCGCTGGAGCGCCTGGGCACCACGCCGACCCGCATCGGCCACAGCCTGCGCGATGTGCTGGAGTTTTTCCCCGCGGCCTGAGGCCGCCCTCCGTTTTCCCTTTGTCCTTTTTCTTCTCTGACCGACCCGAGGTGACGATATGAACGCACGCACCACCATCCACGGCCTGCAAGTGGCCACCGAACTGTTCCGCTTCGTCGAGGACGAGGTGCTGCCGGGCATCGGCGTGGACAAGGCCGCCTTCTGGGCCGGCTTCGACAAGATCGTCGCCGATCTGGCGCCCAAGAACGCCGCCCTGCTGGCCGAGCGCGACCGCATCCAGGCCGAGATGGACGCCTGGCACCGCGCCCACCCGGGCCCCATCACCGACATGCCGGCCTACCGCGCCTTCCTGACGCAGCTGGGCTACATCGTGCCCGAGCCGGCCAGCGTGAGCGCCACCACCGCCAACGTGGACGCCGAGCTGGCCGTGCAGGCCGGCCCGCAGCTGGTGGTGCCCATCCTGAACGCCCGTTACGCGCTGAACGCCGCCAACTCGCGCTGGGGCAGCCTGTACGACGCGCTGTATGGCACCGACGCCATCCCCGAGACGGACGGCGCCGAGAAGGGCAAGGGCTACAACCCGGTGCGCGGCGCCAAGGTCATCGCCTTCGCCCGCCAGGTGCTGGACCAGGCCGCGCCGCTGGTCAGCGCCAGCCATGTGGACGCCGCCGGCTACGCCATCGAAGCCGGCCAGCTGGTCGTCACGCTGAAGAACGGCACCCACACCAGCCTGGCCAACCCGGCCCAGCTGGTGGGCTACCAGGGTGAGGCCGCCGCGCCCAAGAGCGTGCTGCTGGCTCACCACGGCCTGCACCTGGACATCCAGATCGACCGCAGCACCCCGATCGGCCAGAGCGATGCCGCCGGCGTCAGCGACGTCATCATGGAAGCCGCCCTGTCCACCATCCTGGACCTGGAAGACTCCGTCGCCGCGGTGGATGCCGAGGACAAGGTGCTGGCCTACCGCAACTGGCTGGGCATCCAGCTGGGCACGCTGACCGAGGAAGTGAGCAAGGGCGGCACCACCTTCACCCGCCGCCTGAACCCCGACCGCGTCTACACCGCGCCGAACGGCCAGGGCAGCGTCAGCCTGCACGGTCGCAGCCTGATGTTCGTGCGCAACGTGGGCCACCTGATGACCAACCCGGCCATCCTGTGGGGCGCCGAGGGCAAGGAAATCCCCGAAGGCATCCTGGATGCGGTGATCACCACCGCGATCGCGATGCACGACCTGCAGCGCCGTGGCCAGAACGGCATCACCAACTCGCGCACGGGCTCGGTCTACATCGTCAAGCCCAAGATGCACGGCCCGGTCGAGGTGGCCTTCGCCGCCGAGCTGTTCACCCGCGTCGAGCAACTGCTGGGCCTGCCCGACAGCACCGTCAAGCTGGGCATCATGGACGAGGAACGCCGCACCTCGGTCAACCTGAAGGCCTGCATCGCCGCGGCCGCCAGCCGCGTGGCCTTCATCAACACCGGCTTCCTGGACCGCACCGGCGACGAGAT
>JAYSCA010000070.1:0-8981 GCA_041915165.1 Ideonella sp. | reverse complement strand
GCCCTGGTCATCAGCGGTGCCGCCCGTTGGGTGGCCCTGGGACGGGAGGCCACGGTGGCTGCGGTCCGTCAGCAGTTGAGCGATGCCTTTGCGGGGACGCCCCACCCCTGGAACGACGCCTGCGCCACGGTGCTGGCGGTGCGCACGGAGAAGCGGGCCACGTTCGCCTGCACCCCAGGGTTGCAGCGCCCCACTCCCTCACCCCTGCCCCGCCTCACCGTGGCGGGGGACCATGTCGCCGGCCCCTATCCCGCCACCTTGGAGGGGGCCGTCCGCAGCGGCCTCGCCGCGGTACGGCAGCTGTCAAGCCAGGCCGCACGCTGAACCGAGGGGCTTTGCTGCAGCGCAACACCTGACCCCAGCGCCTTTTCGCCATGTAAAATGCGGGCTTCTCCTGGTCGGATTGCCATGCAAAAGAAAGACCCGCAAACGCCGAGCATCCAGGTCCTCGCACGCGCTTTCGCCCTGCTGGATGTCCTGGCGGCCCAACCGGACCCGGTCCCCCTGAAGGACCTGAGCGAGCGCACCGGGTTGCACCCGTCGACCGCCCACCGGATCCTGAACGACCTGGCCGCCGGCCGCTTCGTCGACCGCCCGGAAGCCGGCACCTACCGTCTGGGCATGCGCCTGCTGGAGTTGGGCAACCTGGTGAAGGCCCGCCTCGACGTGCGCGAAGCCGCGCTGGGCCCCATGCGCGAGCTCAACCGCCTGACCAACCAACCGGTCAACCTGTCGGTTCGGCAGGGTGACGAAATTGTCTACATCGAGCGGACCTACAGCGAACGTTCAGGCATGCAGGTGGTGCGCGCCGTGGGCGGCCGTGCCCCCTTGCACCTCACCTCGGTGGGCAAACTGTTCCTGGCCTACGAGGAACCCCAGCGCGTGCGCAGCTACGCCACCCGCACCGGCCTCACCGGCCACACCCGCAACAGCCTGACCACCCTGCCCGCCCTGGAGCGCGAGCTCTCGCAGGTGCGACGTCAGGCCGTGGCCCGCGACGACGAAGAGCTGGAACTGGGCGTGCGCTGCATGGCCGCCGGCATCTTCGACGACCAGGGCAAGCTGGTGGCCGGGCTGTCGCTCTCGGCCCCCAGCGATCGGCTGGAAGAATCGTGGATGGACCGGGTGAAGTCCACTGCCAGCCAGATTTCCGCCGCGCTGGGCTACCGCGGACCGGCGACACCGGTCGCCTGACCGCGAAAGGCGCCACGCGCGCTTCATCCGCCCCAAATAACAAAGGCAGCCCGCGGGCTGCCTTTGTTTTGTCCTCTGCGCGACGGCGGGATCAGCTCGTCGGCTTCAGGCGACTGTCCAGGGTCCCGACCGGGGTCGGGTGGTTGGTCAGCAACCACTTGCGGATGCGCTCGGCATCGGCGATGCGCGAATACTTGCCCGCCGAATCCAGCAGCACCAGGATCAGCTTGCGGCCGGCCAGCTTGGCTTGCATGACCAGGCATTGGCCCGCTTCGGTGATGTAACCCGTTTTCTGCACGCCGATGTCCCAATCCGGGCTCTTCACCAGCCGGTTGGTCGTGTGGTACTGCAGCTGACGCGAGCCCACTTCCACCTCGTATTCCGGCGAGGTCGACAGCTGCCGGATCAGCGGCACCTGGGAGGCGGCTTTCACCAGCACCGCCAGATCCTGAGCGCTCGACTGGTTCTGGCTCGACAGGCCGGTGGGCTCCACATAGCGGGTGTCATGCATGCCCAGTTGGCGGGCCTTCGCATTCATCGCCGCCACAAAGGCCGAAATACCACCCGGGTAGTTGTGGCCCAGCGCACTGGCCGCCCGGTTCTCGGACGACATCAGCGCCAGATGCAGCATCTGGCCCCGGGTCAGCTTGGTGCCCACGCGCAAACGCGAGGAACTCATCTTCTCGGTGTCCACGTCGTCCTGCGTGATGGACAGCGTTTCTTCCATCGGCAGGTGTGCCTCGGTCACCACCATCGCCGTCATCAACTTGGTGATCGAGGCGATCGGCAGCACAGCCTGGGAATTCTTGTTCAGCAACACCTCGTTGGTGTCCTGGTCCAGCACGAAGGCCACGCTGCTGCGCAGCGACAGCGGATCATCGGTCGAATGCAAACCGTACATCTGACCGAAGGACCGGGCCCCCGGCGCCGGAGTGAACGAGGCCGGTTCCACCGGCTTGTGCACCGGCGCCACGGCCTTGGCGGCATGCACCGGACGCTGCGAGGAGGCCGACGCCGTCCGGGTCCGCGGCTTGGCGGCAGTGGCCGTCTTGCGGGTCGAAGACGACTTGCTCGCACTGCTCGACTTCTTGCTCTTGGCGCTGGAGGTCTTGCTACTGGTCGACGCCTTGGCCTTGGCCGACGCGCTGGCCTTGTGGTGCGACGCCCCCTGGGCATCGGCCGCCCAGGCATGGGTCCCGGCCACCGAGGCCACCAAGCAACACAGTGCCACCAAAGCCTTGTGAGATCTCATCTTCATCCTTCGCGTCGTCTCTCGCGGTCAGGCAGCCCCTGCCGGTGTCACCTGTCCCACCGGGACGACTCTGTCGTCCTCATGAAACACAGTTTCATTATCGCCCCGCAAGTTCCCGCTGGCAATGAAAAAAGACATGCAAGACATTGACTTGCACGTCTTTCCTCAAGTGCCAGAGCGCACTCAGCCCTGGGCGGCCACACGCTCCACGCCGGCGTGCAGCTTGCTCAACGCAGACAGATAGGCTTTGGCTGACGCGACCACGATATCCGGATCGGACCCCACGCCATTGACGATGCGCCCCCCCAGCTGCAGCCGGAAGGTCACTTCGCCCTGAGATTCTGTGCTGCCCGAGGTGATCGCATTGACGGAATACAGCACCATCTCCGCACCACTTTGGACCTTGGATTCGATGGCCTTGAGCGTGGCATCCACCGGGCCATTGCCCTCGCTCTCGACCACCGTCTCCTGCCCGCCCATCGTAAGCACGACGCGTGCCCGCGGACGCTCACCAGTCTCGGAATGCTGGGACAGCGACACGAAACGGTAGAAATCCGGCTCGGCGGCGCGCGAGCTGTCGCCCACCAGCGCGATGATGTCCTCGTCGAAGATCTCACTCTTGCGGTCGGCCAGGTCCTTGAAACGGGCGAAGGCGGCGTTCAGGTCGGCTTCCGAGGCCAGTTCCACCCCCAGCTCCTGCAGGCGCTGCTTGAAGGCATTGCGGCCCGAGAGCTTGCCCAGCACCAGCTTGTTGGCCGCCCAGCCCACGTCCTCGGCCCGCATGATCTCGTAGGTGTCACGCGCCTTCAGCACGCCATCCTGGTGGATGCCGGAGGCATGGGCAAAGGCATTCGCGCCCACCACGGCCTTGTTGGGCTGCACCACGAAGCCGGTGGTCTGGCTGACCAGACGGGAGGCCGGCACGATCTGGGTCGTGTCGATGCCCACGTCGAGACCGAAGTAGTCGCGGCGGGTCTTGACCGCCATCACCACCTCTTCGAGCGAGCAGTTGCCCGCGCGCTCGCCCAGGCCGTTGATCGTGCACTCGACCTGGCGGGCCCCGCCGATCTTCACGCCGGCCAGGGAGTTAGCCACCGCCATGCCCAGGTCGTTGTGGCAGTGCACCGACCAGATGGCCTTGTCCGAATTGGGCACCCGCTCGCGCAGGTGCTTGATGAAGTTGCCGTAGAGCTCGGGGATGGCGTAGCCGACGGTATCGGGGATGTTGATGGTCGTCGCGCCTTCGGCGATCACCGCCTCCACCACCCGGGCCAGGAAATCCGGCTCCGAGCGGTAGCCGTCCTCGGCCGAGAATTCGATGTCCGCGCACAGGTTGCGGGCGAAACGCACCGACAACCGGGCCTGCTCCAGCACCTCTTCCGGCGTCATCCGCAGCTTCTTTTCCATGTGCAGCGGGCTGGTCGCGATGAAGGTGTGGATGCGGCTGCGGGCCGCACCGGCCAGCGCCTCGGCGGCGCGGCTGATGTCGCGGTCGTTGGCACGTGCCAGCGAGCAGATCGTGGATTCCTTGATCTGGTTGGCGATCGTGCGGACGGCCTCGAAGTCACCGTTCGAGGCCGCGGCAAAACCCGCCTCGATCACATCCACGCGCAGACGCTCCAGCTGGCGCGCAATGCGCACCTTCTCTTCACGGGTCATGGAGGCCCCGGGGGACTGCTCACCGTCACGCAACGTGGTGTCGAAAATGATGAGCTTGTCGGTCATGCGGAAATCTCCTGGAACGCGGTGGCGGCCTGGACGGCAACCCGGGGGGAACGGAAGGTGAAGGACATGGACGTCTCCGGTGGGAATGCACGCAGCCGGAGGTCAAAGAAAAACGGCCCGCTGCGATGCGCTGGCGGGCCGTGATCCGAAAAAATGGTTCGGTGAACTTCGATGGACGTGTTCGATCAGCGTGCCCGCAGACTGGCTAGGGGCAGCGATAGCAGCAGAGCGCGGGCCATCACGATCGAGTTCATGTTTTCAAGTATAGCGTCTCAATGCAGCCCACGCTCATCGGGTTCATCCTTGGAGGTGGAAATCACGCTCACCGGGCGCCCCTTCATGCGCTTGTAGCCGTACACAGCATAGCCCGAGACACCGTAGATGCAGAACAGGCCGAACAGCACGATGGGCGGGTGGATGTTGATGATGGCGATGCCGAGCGCGATCAGCACGATGACGATGAAGGGCACGCTGCGCTTCAGGCTGATGTCCTTGAAGCTGTAGAACGGCACGTTGGTCACCATCGTCAGCCCTGCATACAGGGCAAAGGCGAAAGCCGTCCAGGTGAGCGCCGGGGAGCCCACGACATCCTTGATGCCCTGGTCATCGACGACCCAGATGAAGCCCACCACCATGGCCGCTGCCGCCGGACTGGGCATGCCCTGGAAGAAGCGCTTGTCGACGATGCCGATGTTGGTATTGAAGCGGGCCAGGCGCAGCGCAGCGCACGCGCAATAGACGAAGGCAGCGATCCAGCCGGCCTTGCCCAGGCCCTTGAGCGCCCATTCGTAGACGATCAGGGCCGGTGCCGCGCCAAAGCACACCATGTCAGACAGGCTGTCCATCTGCTCGCCGAAAGCGCTCTGGGTGTGGGTCAGCCGGGCCACACGGCCATCCAGGCTGTCCAGCACGGCGGCGCAGAACACACCGACGGCCGCCATGTCGAAGCGGCCGTTCATGGCCATCACCACCGCGTAGAAGCCGCCAAACAGGGCCCCCAGCGTGAACAGGTTCGGAAGAATGTAAATGCCACGCCGCCGGCGACGCGGCGACATGTCGTCCAGATCCTGGTCGTCTTCATCCAGGGCGTCCGGAACGTGCGGAGTCAAATCGGTCATGGCAAGGAGGATACCTCAGCGTCCTGGGCCCAACCGGCCCGCAAACGCAACGGGCCGCCCGGAGGCGGCCCGCTCGACAGAGGGCAACCCAAGGGGGCCGCCCACCTGCATCAGTTGCGAGTCTTGTCGACCAGCTTGTTGGCCTTGATCCAGGGCATCATAGCGCGCAGCTTCTCGCCCACCACCTCGATCGGGTGCTCGGCGGTCAGGCGGCGGCGCGAGGTCAGCGTCGGGGCGCCGGCCTTGTTCTCCAGGATGAAGCTCTTGGCGTACTCACCGGTCTGGATGTCCTTCAGGGCCTGACGCATCGCGTTCTTGGTGTCTTCGGTCACCACGCGCGGGCCGGTCACGTACTCGCCGTACTCGGCGTTGTTCGAGATCGAGTAGTTCATGTTGCCAATGCCGCCTTCGTAGATCAGGTCGACGATCAGCTTCAGCTCGTGCAGGCACTCGAAGTAGGCCATTTCGGGCGCGTAACCGGCTTCGGTCAGCGTCTCGAAGCCGGCCTTGATCAGCTCGACGGCGCCGCCGCACAGCACGGCCTGCTCGCCGAACAGATCGGTCTCGGTCTCTTCGCGGAAGGTGGTTTCGATGATGCCGGCCTTGCCGCCGCCGTTGGCCACGGCGTAGCTCAGGGCCAGGTCACGCGCCTTGCCGGACTTGTCGGCGTAGACGGCGATCAGGTGCGGCACGCCGCCACCCTGGGTGTAGGTGCCACGCACGGTGTGGCCCGGGGCCTTGGGGGCGACCATCCAGACGTCCACGTCATCGCGCGGCACGACCTGGTTGTAGTGCACGTTGAAACCGTGGGCGAAGGCCAGCGAGGCGCCCGGCTTCAGGTTCGGGGCCACCTGGCTGTTGTACACGTCGGCGATCTGCTCGTCAGGCAGCAGGATCATCACGACGTCGGCGCCCTTGACCGCCTCGGCGATCTCGGCCACCTTCAGGCCGGCCTTCTCGGCCTTGCCCCAGGACGCGCCACCCTTGCGCAGGCCCACAGTCACCTTCACGCCGCTGTCGTTCAGATTCAGCGCGTGGGCGTGGCCTTGCGAGCCGTAGCCGATGATGGTGACGTTCTTGCCCTTGATGAGGGAGAGGTCGGCGTCCTTGTCGTAGTAAACCTTCATGGGATGTCTCTTCGGTTGGATGGGTACAAATGGAGCGGGAAGTGATCGCGGGGATCAGACGCGCAGGATGCGCTCGCCGCGACCGATCCCGCTGGAGCCGGTGCGCACGGTTTCGAGGATGGCGGTGCGGTCGATCGCCTCGATGAAGGCGTCGAGCTTGCCTGCGTCCCCGGTCAGTTCGATGGTGTAGCTCTTCTCGGTCACGTCGATGATGCGGCCGCGGAAGATGTCGGCCATGCGCTTCATCTCCTCGCGTTCCTTGCCCACGGCACGGACCTTGATCAGCATGAGCTCACGCTCGGTGTAATGGCCTTCGGTCAGGTCCACGACCTTGACCACGTCGACCAGCCGGTTCAGGTGCTTGGTGATCTGCTCGATCACCTCGTCCGAGCCGTTGGTGACGACCGTCATGCGCGACAGCGACGGATCTTCCGTCGGCGCCACGGTCAGGCTCTCGATGTTGTAGCCGCGGGCGGAAAACAAGGCCACCACACGGGACAGGGCGCCGGGCTCGTTCTCGAGCAGCACCGCGATGATGTGTTTCATGTGCATTCTCCTGGCGCGCTCTTCAGGATGACGGCGGTAACCGCCATCCCTTGGCCACGCCGCGTTGGCACGGTTGGGACAAATTCAGCCAGGGCTGCGAGAACCTGCGCGACCCATGGCGCGGTAACGCCACCGGCCCGCAGGCCCGAGGGCTCTCACAGATCCTCGGCGCCGAGCAGCATCTCCGACAGGCCCTTGCCCGCCCGGACCATCGGCCAGACGTTCTCGGTCGGATCGGTGCGCACATCCAGGAAGACGGTGCGGTCCTTCAGACGCATCATTTCCTTGAGGGCCGGCTCGATGTCCGAAGGCTTCTCGATCTTGATGCCGACATGGCCATAGGCCTCGGCCAGCTTCACGAAGTCCGGCAGCGCGTCCATGTAGCTGCTGGAGTAGCGGCCTTCGTAATCGAGCTCCTGCCACTGCCGCACCATGCCCAGGTAACGGTTGTTCAGCGCGATGATCTTCACCGGCGTCTTGTACTGCTGGCAGGTCGACAGTTCCTGGATGCACATCTGGATCGAGCCTTCGCCGGTGATGCAGAACACATCCGACTGCGGCTTGGCCAGCTTGATGCCCATCGCGTACGGCAGACCCACGCCCATCGTGCCCAGGCCACCGGAATTGATCCAGCGGCGCGGCTCGTCGAAGCGGTAGTACTGGGCCGCCCACATCTGGTGCTGACCCACGTCCGAGGTGATGTAGGTATCGGTGCCGCGGGTCATCTCCCACAGCGCTTCGATCACCTGCTGCGGCTTGATCACGTCCGGGCTGCGGCGATAGGCCAGACACTCACGGCGGCGCCACTCGTTGATCTGGCTCCACCACTGGGAGATCACCGCGGTGTCGGGCTTCTGCTGCGCTTCCTTGATCTGGGCGATCAACTCCTGCAGCACGTCCTTCACGTCACCGACGATGGGGATGTCCACCTTGACCCGCTTCGAGATCGACGAGGGGTCGATGTCGATGTGGATGATCTTGCGTTCCACCGAGGCGAAGTGCTTGGGGTTGCCGATCACCCGGTCGTCGAACCGCGCCCCCACGGCCAGCAGCACATCGCAGTTCTGCATGGTCATGTTGGCTTCGTAAGTGCCGTGCATGCCGGGCATGCCCAGGAACTTCGGGTCCGAGGCCGGCGTGGCGCCCAGGCCCATCAGCGTGTTGGTGACCGGGAAGCCCAGCAGGTCGGAGAGCTGGCGCAGCTCGGTCGAGGCGTTGCCCAGGATGACGCCACCGCCCGAATAGATGTAGGGACGCTTGGCGTTCAGCAGCAGCTGCACCGCCTTGCGGATCTGGCCTCCGTGGCCCTTCTTCACCGGGTTGTACGAGCGCATCTCGACGTGCTCGGGGTAGTGGAAAGGCGCCGTCTTCAGCGAGACGTCCTTGGGAATGTCCACCACCACCGGGCCGGGACGGCCGGTGCGGGCGATGTGGAAGGCCTTCTTGATCGTGGCCGCCAGGTCGCGCACATCCTTGACCAGGAAGTTGTGCTTGACCACCGGGCGCGTGATGCCCACGGTGTCGCACTCCTGGAAGGCATCCAGGCCGATGGCCGTGGTCGGCACCTGGCCGGTGATCACCACCAGCGGGATCGAATCCATGTAGGCGGTGGCAATGCCGGTCACGGCATTCGTCACGCCCGGGCCGGAGGTGACCAGGGCCACCCCGACGTCGCCGGTCGCGCGGGCATAGCCGTCGGCGGCATGGACGGCGGCCTGCTCATGGCGCACCAGCACATGCTGGATGCTGTCCTGCTGGTACAGCGCGTCGTAAATGTAGAGAACCGAGCCACCCGGGTAACCCCAGATGTGCTTGACACCCTCGGCCTGCAGGCAGCGCACGAGGATCTGGGAGCCGTTGAGCTCCTTGGGGGAAGCGGAAGACGTGGAGGAAGCGTTCGGAGAGGTGGCGCGCCCTTCGGAAGGGGCGGCCCGCTTGACGTCCGCGGCAGACATGTTCATTTCGAACCTCTGTGAATTTCTCTGACGAAAAACCTTCGGTGCCCCTCCCCGCGCCCTC
>JAYSCA010000069.1:0-9033 GCA_041915165.1 Ideonella sp. | reverse complement strand
GGCGCCCGTTTCCTCGTACTGGCAGAGCTTGAGGGTGATGGCCGCGCGGATCACCGCGTCCTGCCATTCCAGCGGCAGGGCCAGGCGGTGGGTCCAGTTCTTCCAGTGCAGGCTGGTGGCCTCCTCGAAGTCGCGGGCGGTTTCTTCGATGCCGCCGGACAGCGTCTCGTCCGGGCCCAGCAGCAGGCTGACCGGGCCGTGCAGCGAGAACCAGGTGCCGTCCAGCAGATAGGTCAGCGGCACGTTGGTGTTCAGGCGCAGGGTGATGTCCGGCAGCACGAAGCGCAGGTGGTGGCTGCCGCGGGTCAGCGTGGGGGCCGTGGCGCCCCAGTCGCCCCGCGGCTTGACCGAGAAGCGCACCCGCGGATGGCCGGCCAGCGGGCGCACTCGCCGCACCAGCTGCGCCGGGCGGAACACCCGCTCGCGGGTGATGAAGCGGGGGGCGAAGTCCACCACCTCGACGCCCTGGCCCTGGCCATCCCACAGCCGGGTGCGCAGGATGGCCGTGCCGTCGTCATACTGTTGCTCGGTGCGGGTCAGGCCCTCCAGCTCCACCGTCATCGCGCCGTCCAGGGGCAGGCCCTCGGCCGAGTGCAGCAGCGCGTCGAACACCGGTGGGCTGTCGAACCGGGGCAGGCAGGCCCAGACCAGGCTGGCCCGGTTGTCCACCAGGGCACTGATCGCGCAGTTGCCGATCAGCGCCAGATCCAGGGAGGCGGCAGGGCGAGGGACGGTGACGGGAGAGGTCATCGAGAAAGACTCCGGATGGCGGGACGGGGCTTGAGATGATGGGGATGTGGCACTATATATTTATACAAATATAAAGAAGCTTGTTTCCAATGGCCGCCAGGCACGACCGGCGGAGAAGGGTTTATCCCAGGCATGTTCAAGACACTGCGACTCCAGCTTCGGTTCCTCCTGCCCCTGACGGTGACCTTGGTCGCGGCAGCGTACCTGGCGGTGCCTTTGCTGGATCAGGTGACTTTGCGCTGGTTTGCGCGCGATCTCAACAGCCGCGGGGCGCTGGTGGCCGGCACGTTGTCGGACAACGCAGCCGAGGCCATCACCAGCGGGCATTTCGGACGGCTGCGCGCGATGATGGAGCGGGTGGCGCAGGATGAACGGCTGTTCGCCATGGGCTTGTGCAGCCCGACGGGCGATTGGCTGGTGCGCACCTCCGGCTTCCCGGCCGACCTGAGCTGCCGGCGGGCCGAAGAGGTGGCGGCCCAGCCGGAACACCGCCTGGCGCTGGCCGGCGGGCCGGTTCACCTGGGGGTGCACGCGGTGATGGGGCTGCCGCCGGCGGAGCCGGTGGCGCAGACGCCGATGACGGCGGCCTCCTCGGCGGCCCAGGCCTCCAGCCTGTTCGTCGGGCCGCTGATCGAGCCGCGTGCCCAGGCCGAAGACACCGCTCCCATCCAGCTGGGCGAACTGGTGCTGGTGCATGACCTCAGCTTCATCGAGCGCCGCAGCCAGGACACCCGGCGCTACCTGATCGTCTTCCTGGCGGTGTTGGGCTTCGTGATCGCGCTGATCACGATGGTGGTGGCGCAGCTGAGCTGGCGCGGCTGGGTCAACGGCGTGCGGGCGATTCTGCGCGGTGAGGGCTTGCTCACCCCGATGGTGCCGGCGCCGGAACTGGCCCCGTTTGCCAAGGAGATGCAGCTGCGCCTGCGCGATTTGGAGGATGAGTACCGCCGCCTGCAGGGGCCGGAGTCCGACTGGACGGCCGAACGGCTGCGGGCCCTGCTGCACACCCAGCTGCGGGGCGATCAGGTGATTGTCGTGTCCAACCGCGAGCCCTACATCCATGAGCGGGGCGAGAACGGCAGCGTGGTCGTGCGCCGCCCCGCCAGCGGCCTGGTCACCGCGGTGGAGCCAGTGATGCGGGCCTGTTCGGGCACCTGGATCGCCCACGGCAGCGGCAGCGCCGACCGCGAGGTGGTGGACGAGCGCGACCGCGTGCCGGTGCCGCCCGGGCATGACGACTACTACCTGCGGCGCATCTGGCTGAGCGCCGAGGAGGAGCGCGGCTACTACTTTGGCTTTGCCAACGAGGGCTTGTGGCCGCTGTGCCATGTGGCCCATGTGCGGCCGGTGTTCCGGGAAAGCGACTGGGAGGCCTACAAGGCCGTGAACCAGCGCTTTGCCGACGCGGTGGTGGCCGAGGCCCGCAGCGAGGACCCGGTGGTGCTGGTGCAGGACTACCACTTCGCGCTGCTGCCGGCCATGGTGCGCGAGAAGCTGCCGCAGGCCACCATCCTGACCTTCTGGCACATTCCCTGGCCGAACCCGGAATCCTTCGGCATCTGCCCGTGGCGCAAGGAGCTGCTGCAGGGCATGCTGGGCTCCACCATCCTGGGCTTTCACACCCGTTTCCACTGCCGCAACTTCATGGAGACGGTGGACCGCTACCTGGAGGCGCGCATCGAGCAGGAGCACTCGACCATCTCCTACCAGGACAAGGAGACGCTGGTGGAGGCCTACCCGATCTCGATCGAATGGCCGAGCGCCGCCACCGTGGCCAGCTGGGGGCCGGTGGCGCAGTGTCGCCAGCGGGTGATCGAACGCCTGGGCCTGCCCGAGGACGTCTGCCTGGCCGTCGGGGTGGACCGCTTCGACTACACCAAGGGCATCCTGGAGCGGCTCAACGCGGTGGAGCGCCTGCTGGAAAAGCACCCGGACTGGATCGGCCGCTTCGTCTTCGTGCAGGTGGCCGCGCCCACCCGCAGCTCGCTGGAGGAATACCGCAGCTTCCAGGAGCGCATCGAACGCCTGACCCACCGCATCAACGAGCGCTTCGGCCGTCCGGGCTACCAGCCGGTGCACCTGCTGGCCCAGCACCACGAGCCCGAACAGGTCAACGAGCTGTTCCGCGCCGCCAACATCTGCGTGGTGACCAGCCTGCACGACGGCATGAACCTGGTCAGCAAGGAATTCGTCGCCGCCCGTGACGACGAGCAGGGCGTGCTGCTGCTCAGCCGCTTTGCCGGCGCGGCGCGCGAGCTGACCGAGGCCTTGATCGTGAACCCCTACCACGTCGAGGAGACGGCAGACGCCCTCTACCAGGCGGCCACCATGCCCTCGCCCGAGCAGCGCGAGCGCATGGCCAGCCTGCGCAGCACGGTGCATGAGTTCAATGTGTACCGCTGGGCCGGCCACATGCTCAGCGACGCCGCCCGCTGGCGCCTGCGGGCCCGGGTCGAAGCCCGGGTGCGGCGCTTCCAGAACCACGACACTTTTCCGAACTCTGACCTGCGTCCCGCATCGGATCCTTCATGAGGCATTTGTTCAGCCCCGAGGGCGAAGCGGCCCTGGTCGCCGCCCTCCAATACCAACCCCTGCTGGCCTTCGACTTCGATGGCACCTTGGCGCCCATCGTGCCGCGGCCGGGGGACGCCCGGGTGTCCCGGGCGGTCGCCGGGCGGCTGAGCCAGCTGATGCGCTGGCTGCCGGTGGCCATCGTCACCGGCCGGCGGGTCGAGGATGTGCGCGAGCGTCTGGGCTTCGTGCCCAGCTATGTGGTGGGCAACCATGGGGCGGAGGACGAGGCTGACCCCGCGGTGGGCCAGGCCTTGTGCGAGGCGCTGGAAGGCGCGCGGGAGCTGCTGCAGCAGCGCGCGCCGGTGCTGCAGGCGGCCGGCGTCAGTGTGGAGGACAAGCAGCAGTCGATCGCCTTGCACTACCGGCTGGCGCGTGACCGCGACCGGGCCCGGCAGGTGATCGACGAGGTGCTGGAAGGCCTGGGGCCGGCCCTCACCGTGTTCGGCGGCAAGCTGGTGGTCAACCTGACCCCAACCGATGCGCCGGACAAGGCCCATGCCGTGCGCACGCTGGTGGCCCGCAGCGGCGCCGGTGGGGCCTTGTTCGCGGGGGACGACTTGAACGACGAGCCGGTGTTTGCCGCCGCGGCGCCGCACTGGCTGACGATCAAGATCGGCCGCGAGCCCGCCCACACCCGCGCGGCCTTCTTCCTGGAGAACCCGGCCGAGATGGCCTTGCTGCTGGAGCGCATCCTGAGCCTGGTGCCCAAGCTGCTGGCGCGCTGAGCCGGCCCTGCGGGTAGCATTCGGGCCCATGAGTCTTCGCATATCGCTGCCCTACGAGTGGCAGATCGGCTGGCGCTACACCCGCGCCGGCCGCGCGGGCCGGCGCAACGGCTTCATTTCCTTCATCTCTTTCGTCTCGGTCATCGGCATTGCGCTGGGGGTGGCGGCGCTGATCATCGTGCTCAGCGTGATGAACGGCTTCCAGAAGGAGGTGCGCGACCGCATGCTGTCGGCCATTCCGCACGTCGAACTGCTGTCCCCCAATGGGGATGCGCTGCCCGATTGGCAAGCCGTGGCGCAACAGGCCAAGCAGCAGCCCGAGGTGCAGGCGGCCGCGCCGTTCATCGCGGTGCAATCGCTGCTGGCCCGGGGCGAGGACATGCGCGGCACCATGGTGCGCGGCGTGGAGCCGGCCGACGAGGGCGGCGTGACCGACCTGGCCGCGCAGCTCAAGCGCGAAGGTGTGCTCGACCAGCTGCAGCCCGGGTCCTGGAAGATCGTGCTGGGCAGCGAGCTGGCCCGCTCGCTGGGCGTGCGCGAAGGCGACCCGGTGACCCTGATCGCCCCGGGCGGGCAGGTGACGCCGGCCGGCGTGTCACCGCGCCTGAAGCAGTTCACGGTGGCCGGTGTGTTCACCGTGGGCCACTACGAATATGACAGCGCGCTGGCCTTGGTGAACCTGGACGACGCCGCCCGCCTGTACCGCCTGGACGGCCCCACCGGCGTGCAGCTGCGCCTGAAGGACGTGCAGGACGCCCGCCGCGTCGGCGCGGACCTGGCTGCCCGGCTGGGCAGCCAGGTGCTGGTGCGCGACTGGACCCGCACCAACGCCGCCTGGTACGACGCGGTGCAGATCGAGAAGCGCATGATGGCCATCATCCTGACCCTGATCGTCGCGGTGGCCGCCTTCAACCTGGTGTCCACGCTGGTGATGACGGTGACCGACAAGCGGGCCGACATCGCCATCCTGCGCACGCTGGGCGCCAGCCCGCGCTCCATCATGGGCATCTTCGTGGTGCAGGGGGCGGCGGCGGGGGTGATCGGCACCTTCGCCGGTGTGGCCGGGGGGCTGCTGGTGGCCTTCAACATCCATGTCATCGTGCCGGCCATCGAGCATTTGCTGGGGGTGAGCTTCCTGCCGGGCAGCGTCTACCTGATCAGCCGCATGCCCAGCGACCCACAGGCCGGGGACATCGTGCCCATCGCCATCATCTCGCTGGCCCTGTCCTTCCTGGCCACCCTGTACCCCAGCTGGCGGGCCAGCCGGGTCAACCCCGCGGAGGCCCTGCGCTATGAATGACGTGATCCTGGAAGCCACCGGCCTGCACAAACGCTACGTGGAAGGCCCGCTGGACGTGCATGTGCTGCGCGGCGTGGACCTGCGGGTGCGCGCCGGCGAGACCCTGGCCATCGTCGGCGCCTCGGGCTCGGGCAAGAGCACGCTGCTGCACCTGCTGGGCGGGCTGGACGCGCCCAGCCAGGGCGCGGTGACGTTGATGGGCCAGCGCCTGGACACGCTGAGCGCCGCGGAGCAGGGGGCCTGGCGCAACCGGCACCTGGGCTTCGTCTACCAGTTCCACCATCTGCTGCCCGAGTTCAGCGCGCTGGACAACGTGGCCATGCCGCTGCGCATCCGGCGCGACAGCGTCGAGGCCGCGCAGACCGCCGCCCGCGAGGCGCTGGCCGCGGTGGGCCTGGGCGAGCGGGTGCTGCACCGGCCGGCCGAGCTGTCGGGCGGGGAGCGCCAGCGCGTGGCCCTGGCCCGGGCGCTGGTGACCCAGCCGGCCTGCGTGCTGGCCGACGAGCCGACCGGCAACCTGGACCGCGAGACAGCTGACCGGGTGTTCGACCTGATGCTGGGCCGCACCCGGGAAAAAGGGCTAGCCTTCGTGCTGGTGACGCACGATCCTGCGCTGGCAGCCCGCTGCGACCGCGTGGTGCGCATGCAGGCCGGCCAGCTGCTGGCCGAGGCCGCGCCCGCCGACCACCCCTGACCCGGACCCCGCCGATGTGGATCGACACCCACTGCCACCTGGACGCCGCCGAGTTCGACCTGGACCGCGACGCCGTGCTGGCACGCGCCCGGGCGGCCGATGTGACGATGCAGGTGCTGCCTGCGGTGGCGGTGGCCAACTTCGAGGCGGTGCGCACGCTGGCCCACCAGCATGGCCTGAGCTATGCGCTGGGCATCCACCCGCTGTACGTGGACCAGGCCGCCGACGAGGACCTGGACCGGCTGGCCGAGGCGCTGGATCGGTACCGGGACGACCCCCGTCTGGTCGCGGTGGGGGAGATCGGCCTGGACCACTTCGTGCCTGGTCTGGACCAGGGGCGCCAGGAGCACTTCTACCTGGCCCAGCTGAAGCTGGCGCGCCAGGCCGGGCTGCCCGTGCTGCTGCACGTGCGGCGCTCGGCCGATGCCTTGCTCAAGGGGCTGCGTCGTTTCGACGGTGTGACCGGCATCGTCCACGCCTTCAACGGCAGCCGCCAGCAGGCCCATGCCTTCGTGCGGCAGGGCTTCGTACTGGGCTTTGGCGGGGCGATGACCTTTGACCGCGCGCTCAACATCCAGGCCCTGGCGGCCGAGCTGCCGGCCGACGCGCTGGTGCTGGAGACCGATGCGCCGGACATCCCGCCGCAGTGGCTCTACCGCACCGCCGAGCAGCGGGCGGCCGGCGAGCGCAGCCGCAACGAGCCCGGCGAGCTGCCGCGCATCGCCCGCACGCTGGCCGCGCTGCGCGAGTGGACGCTGGCGGCCACCGAGCTGGTCACCAGCACCAACGCCTGCACGGCCCTGCCGCGGCTCCAACCCTTGATCGGGGCCTGAGTCCGTGCTGACCGGTTTTCCCCCGGTGGCCGACGCCGGCACCCGCCTGCTGGTGCTGGGCAGCTTTCCCAGCGTGGCCTCGCTGCAGGCGCAGCAGTACTACGCCCACCCGCGCAACCAGTTCTGGCCGCTGCTCTCGGCCCTGTTCGGCCTGGACCTGAAGCCCCTGGCTTATGCCGAGCGCGTGGCTGCGGTGCAGGCCCGCGGCCTGGGCATCTGGGACGTCTATGCCGCCTGCGAGCGCGAGGGCAGCCTGGACAGCGCGATCCAGCAGGCTCAGTACAACGACTTCGCCGGCCTGATCGCCCGGCTGCCGCAGCTGCGCGGCATCGCCCACAATGGCGGGGAATCGGCCCGGGCGCGGCGTTTCACCGCCTCGTTCGGCCTGCCGGTCTACCGCCTGCCTTCCACCAGCCCGGCCAATGCCAGCTGGTCCTTCGAGCGCAAGCTCGCCGCCTGGCGCGAGGTGTTCGCCCAGTGCGGTTTGCTCCCCACAGACTGACCATGAAGAAGACCCGCGACGAGATGGTGGGCGCCACCATGTCCGAACTGGACGGTGTGCGCTACCTGCACCTGGACTCCATCTGGGTGCAGGGTGCCATGCGCATCCGCAAGCCCTACGAGCTGGAACTGGAATATGCCCAGCGCATGATGGCCTGGCTGCTCTGGCGCCCGCAGGGGGAGGTGGCCGAGGGCCACGCCGTGCAGCTGGGCCTGGGCGCTGCCGCGCTGACCAAGTTCTGCCACAAGGTGCTGCGCATGCAGACCACCGCGGTGGAGATCAACCCGACCGTGATCCATGCCTGCCGGCTGTGGTTCCGCCTGCCCGATGACGACGCCCGCCTGAGCGTGGTCAACGAGGACGCCGCCCGCTGGGTGAGCGACCCCGCCCACCGCCACACCGTGCAGGCCCTGAACGTGGACCTGTACGACCACGAGGCGGCCGCCCCGGTGCTGGACGACGAGGACTTCTACGCCCACTGCCGCGACGTGCTGGACGAGGGCGGGCTGATGACGGTGAACCTGTTCGGCCGCCATTCCAGCTTCGCGCGCAGCGCCGGCGCCATCGCGCGGGCCTTCGGGCTGGACCAGGTCTGGAGCCTGCGGCCCACCAAGGAGGGCAACACCGTCATCGTCGCCGCCCGCCATGTAAAGGTGCCGGACCGGGAGGAATTGACCGCCCGCGCCGCTAACATCGAAGCACGCTTCGGCCTGCCGGCTCGCAAGTGGCTGCGCATGGTGCGCCCGCTGGATCCGGCCGTGCTGGGCTGAAGACGCCCGCCACCATGACCGTTGCCGCCCCGTCGCCCGCCGAACGTCCCCACACCGCGCCGCACGGCCGGCTGGACATGCGCCACCTGCTCAAGTGGCTGCGCGACGACGGGCTGCTGGCGGCAGAGGAGGCCGACCGCCTGCTGCGCCGCTTCGCCCAGGCCGGCTCCAGCCTGCACCCGCTGCAGCGCCTGGGCGGTGTCGGGCTCAAGAACGCCCGCACCGGCGAAGCCCTGGGCACCGAGTCGCTGACCGCCTGGCTGGGCCAGCGCTTTGGCGTGCCGGTGATGCGCATCGACCCGCTGCGGGTGGAGGCCAGCCGGGTGCAGGAGGTGATGTCCCAGGCCTACGCCGAAAGCCGCCACGCGCTGCCGGTGCTGGTCACCCCGACCGAGGTGACGATCGTCACTTGCGAGCCCTTCGCGGTGGACTGGGTGCCCGAGATCGAGGCCCACACCCGGCGCCACATCCGGCTGATGCTGGCGCCGCCGGACGAGATCGCCCGCTACACGGCCGAGTTCTACCAGCTGGCCCAGAGCGTGCGCGCGGCCCGCAAGATCAACGCCGAGAGCGTGGCGGCCAACAGCTTCGAACAGCTGGTGGACCTGAAGTCGCGCGACAACCTGGATGCCAACGACCAGGGCGTGGTGCAGATCGTCGACTGGCTGTGGCAGTACGCCTTCGAGCAGCGCGCCAGCGACATCCACCTGGAGCCGCGGCGCGACACCGGCGCCATTCGTTTCCGCATCGACGGTGTGTTGCACACGGTGCACCGCGTGCCCGCGCCGGTGATGGCGGCGATGACCGCCCGCATCAAGCTGCTGGGCCGCATGGACGTGATCGAGAAGCGCCGCCCGCAGGATGGCCGCATCAAGACCCGCCGAC